>CAZAYE010000509.1:0-3653 GCA_964489255.1 uncultured Enterobacteriaceae bacterium | reverse complement strand
GTTCAACGCTCTTCGCCCTGGCGCAACGAACACTTCTCGGCTAGAGAAAGAAAGAATGTCGAGAAGGAGCAGAGTCGATGACCTTCACCCAACAACCGTTACAGTCTCCAGTGTATGAGCTAGCCGATGCGCTGGCTGCCAATGAACTCTATCAACAGAAAGGCTGGACTGACGGCCTCCCGATTGTGCCGCCAACCGAAGAACGTGTGTGTGCGTGTCTCGATGCAATCGGTTTGGCCCCAGGAGACATCATCGGGGTGGAGTCCGTTCGTCAACGGCCAATCACCGCGGAGAAGGTTGCAATCAATGCGGTCATGGCTGGCTGTCTGCCAGCCTATATGCCGGTGGTTGTCGCGGTTTTGCGAGCCATGTGTGACGAAGCATTCAACCTGCACGGCAGTACGGCCAGCACGGGTGGCAGTGCGCAGTTCATTGTGGTCAATGGTCCGCTGCGAACTGCCATTGGCATGAATGCGACCCATGGCGTCTTCGGCAACGGCAACCGCGCCAACGCTACCATCGGGCGTGCGGTGCGCCTGCTCCTCATCAACGTGCTCGGCTGTGTTCCTGGCCAACTCGATCGTTCGACACTCGGGCACCCGGGCAAATTCACATTCTGTATCGCAGAAGATGAAGAGGACAGTCCCTGGCTTGGCCTAGCCGAGGAGCGCGGGGTTGCAGCTGGCGTTTCTGGTATCACCGTGATGGCGTGCGGGGCACCACGTCAGGTGATGAATGAATGGACCCACGACCCTGAGGAGATCTGCGAGACCTTTGCCGCTGAGATGCGTCATAACATGCTGACGTACTCTATCTGGCCCGGCAACTACGCCTTGGTCATTCCTAAACAGTTGCGGGAACTGATTGTCGCTGCAGGATGGCAGAAGAAAGATGTTCGTGAGTACATTTACCGTTCGGCCCGAGTCTTCCGGCGAGACTGGGCGAAGGTTGGCAAAAAGAATGTCGTTGCGCGCAGTGGTGGCCCAGACCAAAAGTTTGCCGCCCTCCACACTCCGGACGATTTGCTGGTGGTTGCCGCGGGCGGTCCAGCGGGTGGGTTTGGCGCGATCATTCCACCCTGGTTGGGTCCACGTTCCCATGCAGTAACAAGGGCGATTGAGGTTCACGCGTGAGATACAAAATAGGAGGAAAGATATGGCCATTCGCGTTCTTGATCCGACATTTGCTGCCACGACTGCGGCAGCCAGTCGCGGTGCTGGCCTGAGTTCGTTGACGGGCCGCACGGTCGGCCTGTTGGACAATAGCAAGATCAACGTCCGGGAATTGCTTGACCATGTGGAGGAGATTCTCCGGACCCAGCATGGGGTAAAAGCTGTCGTTCGTCTGAAGAAACCTGATGCGAGCCGACCGGCACCGCCGGCTGTGCTGGCTGAGATGACCGACTGTGATGCTGTCATTTCAGCAGTTGGCGATTGAGGGAGCTGTTCGTCGTGCAGTTTGCACGACGCCATTTCAGCCGAAAAAGCCGGTATTCCGGCGACAGCGATTATTACCGACCGCTTCGTACAGACGGCTAAAGTCATGGCCCAGGTGTCGGGGATGCCCGAGTACCCCTTTGCTGTCATCGCCCATCCGATTAGCAACAACGGCGACGCAGTGTTGCGGGAAAAAGCCGAATCTGCCGTACGGCAGTGTGTCTCGATTCTGTTAGGGGATTTGTCCTCCAGCAGCTAGGGAGACTGACAATCAGGAGGAAGGCAGATAAAAGAAGAGAACCGCGATAATGGCATAGAGAACGAGTAATTGTACCCCGTTCAACCAGGTGCTTTTGCCATCACTACAGATTTGTGTCATGAGCAGCACCGATGCCGCTACTGCGACCGTTTCAGGAACGGTAAAGTGCAATGTCATTGGCTCGCCCAACAGCGGGGAAGCAAGGACCAGAAGAGGGGTCACCATAAGTGCGACCTGTACGCTGGAGTTGATTGCCACTTCAAAACTGAGAGCCATTTTGTTTTTGAGCGCCATACTAACTGCGGTGGTTTGAGCAGCGACATTCCCAATCGTTGCTACCACGATCACCCCCAAGAACAGTTCAGTGAGTCCAAAAACCTGTTTCACGACTTCAACCGTGTCAGCGACATAATCCGATATGACCGCAAGCAAGAGACTGGTAACGGCAAGAACGATACACGCTTTGGCAGTGCTCCACTGGGCGCCGAGTTCTGGTTGCTCGGTGGGCTCAGCCTCGGCGGGTGCCTCTGAGGTTGTCGTCAGGGTATAAATGATGCTGCTCACGTAGGCGATAAAAATGAGAGCCGCGAGCCACAGGGAGAGGTACTCCTCTGTCTGCTGATTCCAGCCGTTGGCAGACTGCGAAGCGACGGCCTGGTACACGGTAGGCAACAACAGCGCAACGGAGGCGATAATCAAGGAAGTGGCGGCATCGTTGGCGCGTTCGATACTGAAAAATTGGGTCTTATGCCTCAGACCACCAGCGGTCATGGCGTGTCCCAACACAAAGAGCATATTACCAATGATAGCGCCGGTCATAGACGCTTTGACGAGATCAGTAAGCCCTGATCGCAGAGCGATCAAGCCGAAAATAATTTCCGGCAGGTTGCCAAATGTGGCGTTGAGCAATCCTCCTATGGTGGTGCCAACACTTGCTGCGAGATGCTCTGTGGCCCGACCGATCCAGGCCGACAATATTACTAGGGCTAGACACGAACACACAAACAACGCGAGTTCGTTGCGGAGCGACGGCGTGTAATTAATCACGACAGCGATGGGCACGAAAATCGCCAACCAATCCAAGCCCGACAACGACAGCCCCTTTGACGATCGTTCTTCCATCTGGGCACCCCCCCTCGCCGCGCAACTGTAACCGACTGAGAGGAGATGCGCAAGGGAAAATGTGACAAGGAGAGAACTTGCTTCCTTATTCTATCGGCGGTAGAGGGGAGGAATCAGGAAAGGAGGAACGCCATGACACGAGAGGAATTGGCTCGCGAGAAAGAGGCCATCGCTGAGTTGATCGCCCGTTACAACTACGCCATTGATCACAATGACTTTCAGGGCTGGGCGGACTGTTTTGCTCCGGAAGGAGTCTTCGACGGCATGATTGGCCGGTATGCCGCTCATACCGAGTTGGATCGCTTCACTGCGGATGTCAAGAAACTCACGGTGACCACGCCAAATCTGCGCCACTATGTGACAAACATTCAGACCGAGATTCACGGCGACGAAGCCCGCTCGCGTTGTTTTCTTATGATGACCTCGACCACGAAAGAAGGTGGCGCTAAGATCGTGATCGCTGGTGAGTACGAGGACAAGCTAGTAAAGCGCAATGGACGGTGGCTGTTCACAGAGAGAAAGGTGCACCTGGACGGAGCCTAAATCGAACCACATGACATTGGGACTCTCTTCGTCACGCTCAGCTCAGGGGAAAACCCTTCAACCTTAGGGCAGCTCAAATTTAAACGCCTCAGGCCTAATCGTCAGGACAGGACAAGGAGCGGTGCGCACAGCCTCTTCGGCCACGCTTCCCACCAGAATGTGAGCAAGGCCGCTTCTGCCGTTTCTTGTTAAATCGAACCACAGGAGGATTCGGACACCTTACGACGCAACTGCTCAATGTTGTCATTCTGAGCCCTTCGGCTTCGCTCAGGATCAACTCCGCGAAGAATCTG
>CAZAYE010000508.1:0-3679 GCA_964489255.1 uncultured Enterobacteriaceae bacterium | reverse complement strand
CCTAGTCTCGTGGGCTCGGAGATGTGTATAAGAGACAGGTCCACCCGCCTGACGAGTTCTTCCGGCTGACCGATGTTAAAACACAGCGCGCCAATGCCTTTCTTACCAGCGGCAGTAAAACTGTCCGGCTGGGCGCATGCGACCCACAACGGCGGATGCGGTTTCTGGACCGGTTTGGGAATCACTGAGCGCGGAGGAATCTTGAAGAACCGGCCTTCGTGCGAGAACGGGTCCTCCAGCCACATGCGTGGGATAATCGAGATCGCTTCCTCCCACATGGCCTTGGTGTCTTCCGGATCGATACCGAATCCGCCCATTTCAATCAGCGTGGTCGAGCGTCCAGTTCCCAACTCAACTCGGCCATCACTGAGAATATCGAGCACAGCAGCTCGTTCAGCCACCCGAATGGGATGATTGTACTGCGGGGGAAGGAGCACCACCGCGTGGCCGATGCGTATAGTACTGGTCCGCTGTGAGATTGCTCCGTACAGCACTTCCGGCGCCGGACAATACGAGAATTCTGACAGAAAGTGATGCTCAACGGTCCAAAAGTAATCAAAACCCATTTCTTCGGCCAGCATTACTTGAGCAATCACCTGCTTATAGGTGTCTTGGACGATTCCCGGATAGTGCGGTTCAGGAATCTGGATTTCGTACATCATGCCAAACTTCATGCGCGGTCCCTCCTTTGTGCGAATACCTTCACTGGCACGGTTGTATCTGAGGATACGGGATTGTGCCATCTTGAAACGCGACGACGAGTTCTTGGACCAGACTGGCCATACGCAGCGGCTCAGGTGGAGAACCGTAGCGCTCCAGCGTGCCATCCCCTCTGGTGTCATAGCCAAGGAGATCAATCACACCATCACAGTCTGTGTCGAAATAATAGACCAAAGTCTGCCATTGTGGGTCTGCGCTCACGACCACCGTATCGATTCGGGCTGCGGCTCTACTGCCCTTCGCCGCGTAGCTGGGGTGCGCTCGTCCGGAGTTGCGATACACCAGCCAGACATCTGGCGGAGGGACGCGCGCATCTACATAGACACCGACGATCTGCTTTCCGAAAGGTTCCATTCTGAACGCCGATGAACCAGGGCCGGGGGTAGGACGAGGGCTCGGCGCGAAACCGGGGCCTGGGGCAGGACCAGGAGGAGGCCTGAGACTAGGACTAGGGACAGGTGCGGAACCAAAAGGCGAAGGAGATGGCGGGGGTGAACTTGTCGGTTTTTGCAGGAACGCTTTGATGGTGTCCACGGCCACTGCGTAGTTCAAGCCTTCTGCCTCTGCCGCCACAAAGGAATTGACCCCAATCAGTTGCGTCTGGTCATTGAGCAACGGCCCACCAGAGTTCCCGGGGTTAATCGGAGTCTGCGTTTGAATCACCGTCCCCTGATGGATGAGATCTTCCTCTTTCCACTGGTAGTCAGAGCGAATCTGACTGACGATCCCCGTAGTATATGTCCACACCTGGCCCTTTGGGTGACCAATGGCGTGCACGTCTTGCCCAACCTCAAGTTCTTTGAGGTCTCCGAGCTCCAGGGTATGCAGAGCTGAGGGAGGATCTTGAATCTGCAAGAGCGCCAGGTCAGCCACCTGGTCCACCTTGATCGGTATGGCGGTGAATGCCAGGTCTTGACTAGCCTGCCCTCCTTCTTCGGGTTTAAAGTATACCGTCACACGGCTGGCGCCTTGAATCACGTGCCAGTTCGTCAACACTTCCCCTCGTGAGCTGATGATCGAACCGCTCCCCAGCGAACCATTATCGGTTTTGATCAGCACGGTGGCAGGAACCGCCCGCTTATAGACCTCAATATTCTTCGCACCGCGGGTCTTCTCCATCTCCGGAGTTGCAGGAATCTTCCCTAACGTGGAGGCAATCTGTTGCCACCAAGAAGATGACTCTACAGGAATCGACGTCAGCGAGGTCAGCAGTTTTTGTTCCTGAGTTGAGAGTTCGGCGAGTGCTTTGATGGTTTCTCCTCCAGTCTGAGAACCAGAGGGTTTCTGTTGGAAAACGCTCGTGCCAATAAAAACCAGAAAAACTGCAGCGGCTGCAGCCGCCGCAACCTCTCCAAGAAAGCGGGGCGCGGTCCACTCTAAGAAAGTCTCCCAGGCAGCAGAGATCATCGTCCCTATTCGTTCCAGGGTTGAGAGGCCAGACGCCTTTTGTGTCCCCTGGGAGGGCAGCAAACGCTTCACTTCCTCAACCAGTTCACGCGACGGCTCTTCCCCTGCCTTTTCCAGCAGGGCTAACTCTCGCAGATCAATGAGGCGATTGAGGCACGAAGGGCACGCACGCAGGTGGGTTTCTAGCGACTGGCGCTCTTGGAGACTAGCTTTTCCATCGAGAAAGTCTCCCAAGGTGCGCAGTGAGGGGCAATTGGGGGCTCTTAATCGGCCGAGCTGTTGGAGCACCGCTCTATTGACCTCTTTCACGGTTGTTCTCCTTATCCACCGCTACTCTCCTGCTTTTCGCCAAAGGGAGACCCCTCGCCTTCCTCTTTTTTTCCGCTGTTTCTAGAAAGTCCCAGTAATCCCTTGCTTTTCGAGGCATTCTTTTATTTTCTCTTTCGCCCGATTGTATTTTGACGCCACCGTTCCCAAAGGCAGGTCCAGGACCTGAGTAATTTCCTGATACGAATCCTCTCTGACCGCTCGCATCATAAACACTTGCTGATCGAGCAAAGAAAGCTCTTGGAAGCAGTGGTGCAGGGTCTCCATCACCTCTTTCCACGCCGTCTCCTCATCTGGGCTGCGGGACGGATCAACTCCCTCGGAGAGTAGCCTACCCATCTTCCTCCTCACTTAATGACGAGTAGAGAATTTCAATCTTGCCGTGACGGTCACGATCACGGAGCCAGGTATACGTCTCATTCCTGATGATCCGGGCAAGATAAGCGCGAAATTCGTGCTCAGTAGAGCCGCGAAAACGCTGTAAGCCTCCATCAAGCAGAATCACGAAGACGTCCTGAAAGATATCGTCCCGCTCAGCAGGAGTCAGGTTGTCAAATTTGCCTAAGATGCCCTTCACCAGGCGTTTGTACTGCTCAATCAGCGCGTCCCACGCGGTTTTCTCCCCTGCTGCCGCCCGCCGAATTAGACTGTTGATCTCCCCCGCCACAATGACCTCTTACATAAGAAAAATTCGTTGGAAAAGAAAGGCCGCGGCAGGAGTCTTTCTGGGTAGAAGCCCGCAACACGGGCAAATCCCAGAAAGGGGGACAAGACAATGGGGTTGTTAGTTGCACAGATCCTTTTAACCGTGGCCGCGTGGCGGAAGGGCTGGCGGGCATGGGCCTTGCTGCCGGGGGGACTCTCGCTGTTAAGCGGGTTTCTGCTCGGAGTGGTTGCCGAGGACCCTGCGTCGGTGGCTGGCACCGCCGTGCTCGCAGATGTCATTTGTACAGGGGTGCTGATCCCGATGGCGAACTGGGCGCCGCAGACCGCTGCGCTGCCGGCCAAGTCGGAAGTCAGCGCTTAGGCGAGAAGCCAACCTGCTTGGAATCTAGGGCCCGTGTCCGGGATCTTACTTGGCTAGCAACCTGCGACACGGGCCAATGCATTCACAGAGGAGAATCGCTCATGCAAGCGCAAACGAGTGTATGGATCGCCCAGACCGCCTTCCTGTGGAGATCTCAACTAAAAAAAGAGTTGCACATTAGGTAGTGAACTCTACTGC
>CAZAYE010000507.1:3245-3689 GCA_964489255.1 uncultured Enterobacteriaceae bacterium | reverse complement strand
GACCACACTATCAGCTAAGGCCCGGGCTACATCGCCAGCAATGTCGACGAACCGTGGTGCGTCTTTCACATCGCCATCGGTGATCCCGTGAATCTCGGTCGCGGACACGCGCCGGTCTGGATGGACTAAGGTGTCGAGTGCAAGGTAGGGGGCGCGGCCGGGCTCGATGCGCACGATAGAGACTTCAACGACGCGATCAACGCCGGCGGTGAGCCCTGTCGTCTCGAAGTCGATGACGGCAAGGGGAGTGTCAATGATCGGGCGATCGAGAACGCCCTGCTTATGTCCTGTTCTTACTGGAAGCGGGCGAACCTGGTTGTGGGCGGGTTTAGGCGATCCGGCGTCTCCCTTCACCAACGTTCCTGTGGCGGTGAATGAGGTCGTACGGATGGTCTCTTTGCGGGTCCCTAGGCTTTGGCGCAGGTCAGTAGAGGTATACTGAGG
>CAZAYE010000507.1:287-3235 GCA_964489255.1 uncultured Enterobacteriaceae bacterium | reverse complement strand
TATCGGCAACCTGTCTCTCTATGTTAAGCAGCCGCCTGCTCTGCGGACGCTTCTTCGGCGGCTCCTTCCCTTATGCGCTTGTGATTTTCCCCTTAAAATCACAACCACGCCATCTCCACTGGCCTTTTATATCAGCACTCCCCTATTTTCTTGTATGCTTACCCTACCCTCATCCACGCAACAACGACTTTATGAATAAGCCTCTTTGGAGAGGTATCGCCTCGGAACCTCTATTCTTTCGATTTCGGATTTTCCTTATCAGACTTGAGGACCGTAGGCTCCCTGCCCAAGCCGGCGGCGATCTTATCTGAAAGTCCAGTAGTGAGATAGCCTCTATATCGCCCTCAAAATCACCTGATGTGTAAAAACTTGGATTTGATTTGACAGACAGTGACAGGAGAAGTTAGACCGTGGGCATCACCTTGCACTGCAGACTTGTCATCCTGAGCGCAGCGAAGGATCTCGTGTGCGCTTGAGATTCTTCGGCCTGCGGCCTCAGAATGACACTACCGAGAGGCAGTTGCAGAATTCGAGTTGCCCTGACATGTCTGACAAGTGAAGTGTTGAGTTTTACATCTGATGATCTTGCTGAATTGACTTCCACTCACTCGCTGATCTCCCCTCCTCACCCTGTTCCTATTTGAGATGGTGTGGTACAGAGTCCAGACATGAACCTGGCACAGAGTTTTTGGAACCGTCTCAAACGAAATGACACCCGTATCCTGCTTGAACGGCTGGAGCCGGACGGACAGGCGTCCTGGCACCAAACCCGTGGTACCTTGCTGGAGGAGGCGTCCCGTTGGATGGCCGCGTTGCGAGCTGCGGGTATCGGTCCTGGCGATCGAGTCGCCCTCTCATTGGGGAAATCTTCGGGTCTGGTGACAGCTCACTTCGCCGTGCTCGGCGTCGGTGCGGGGGTTGTGCCCCTCAACCCAGCACTCACTGCTCGTGAAACTGAGGCCGTGCTTCAGGGCGCTGAGGTGCGGTTGGCGATTACTCATCCTGAAACCGTAACCCGCTCTCCAGAGATTACTGCCGCAGTGCAAGGACCGTGGTGGATCGTCGGTCAAGGAGAAAACCTGCCGTCGCAGACTGTGTCCTTGGCTGAGGTGCTTGCGGCAAGCCGACCAGGGCCTGAACCTATCGAATGTAAGGACGATGATCTCGCCTTACTGTTGTTCACTAGCGGCACCACCGGCACGCCCAAGGGTGTAGGTCTCACCCACCACAATTTGCGCTCTAACCTCCAGACACTGTTAGTCGAAACCTGGGAGATGAATGAGGACGACCGCCTCCTCCACGCTCTGCCACCTCACCATCTGCACGGTCTGGGACTGGGTTTGTACGGGACGCTTTATGTCGGCAATGCCGCAGTGTTGCTGGAGCGCTTTGATCCGGCGGTGGTGCTGCGCACGCTTGGGCCCCAGCGTATCAGTGTGTTTATGGGGGTCCCGACTATGTACCATCGCATGACCGAAGTCGGAGGGGAATTTACCCTCGGGTCGATGCGGCTGTTCACCTGCGGCTCAGCCCCGCTCTCGCCGGAAACCTTTCGCCGCTTCCAGGAACGCTTCGGCTTCACCCCGGTCGAACGGTATGGGCTCACCGAAACTGCGATCAATACGTCCAACCCTTTGCATAGAGGACAGAAGCCCGGCAGTGTTGGCTTGCCACTTCCCGGCGTAGAAATAGGGATCTTCGATCCTCAAACACGCCAACGGCTGGCGGAAGGGGAGACCGGCGAGATCTGGGTACGCGGTCCCAACGTTTTTGCGGGGTACTGGAATAATCCAGAAGCCACCGCTGCAGCTTTTCATGATGGCTGGTTCCGCACCGGCGATCTCGGTGCATTTTCTGCCGATGGGTATCTGTCGATCCTTGGCCGGATCAAGGAACTGATTATTGTCGGTGGGACGAATGTCACCCCAGGGGAAGTTGAAGTTGTTCTGGAAACCGAGGCCGGGGTAGCGGAATGCGCAGTCGTTGGCGTACCCGACCCGGACCTGGGTGAGCGCATTGCCGCCTTTATCGTCCCCCGGACAGGAGAAAACACGGTTGCGCTGGAACAGCGGCTGCGCGTGAAAGCAGAACGAGACTTGGCACCCTAC
Source organism: uncultured Enterobacteriaceae bacterium (assembly GCA_964489255.1). Taxonomy (GTDB): domain Bacteria; phylum Desulfobacterota; class Binatia; order Bin18; family Bin18; genus CAZAYE01. The sequence continues at coordinate 1,127 of CAZAYE010000507.1, read as the reverse complement.
AAACGCCCGCGTCTGTACCGTTTTCTCGACGCCATCCCGCGTAATGCAATGGGGAAGGTCGAACGGAGCAAACTGCGAGAGGGGTAACCTCACATCGTCGTTTAAAGGGTGACCAACAGAGCCTGCAAGAAAAGGAGGAAAATATGACGCGCGTCATCGATATGCATAATCACATGGTCGCCCCTGAGGTGGTCGCCTTTCTTGAGCGCGAGGGCGCGCGGTACGCCACGCGTATTATTGAGCGCGAGGGGAAGCGCTTCTTCTTAATTCAAGACACCGCCCTGCGCCCCATCACTGACAAGATCACGCAGGCCGCTGCTCGCCTCAGCGACATGGATGTGGAAGGCGTAGATGTCCAAGCCGTCTCCTGCGTGCCATTCCTGATGTACCCAGAAGTGACGCCAGAGTTGGGTTTGGCTATCGCGCGGATCAATAATGACGCGCTGGCCGCGGCGTGCGTCCGTTATCCCGACCGCTTCGTTCCTCTGGCGTCGGTTCCGTTGCAAGATCCTCCTGCTGCGGCTGCCGAATTAGAGCGAGCGGCAAAACTTGGCTTGCGTGGGGTTGAGATCCCGCCGAATGTCCAAGGGCAAGGACTCGACGAGCCACAGTTTGAAGTGTTTTGGGCAGCAGCTGAGGCACTACACATGGCGGTCTGCATCCATCCGTTTGAAGCCGCTCCGCGCGGAATGCTGGCCCGCTATTTCCTGGGAAACCTGGTTGGCAATTTGTACGATACCGGCCTGGCAGCCGCGCTGCTTATTTACGGTGGAGTGTTAGAGCGCCATCCAGATCTGCGCGTGGTCCTCTACCTGTCTCTTATACACATCTCCGAGCCCA
>CAZAYE010000507.1:0-277 GCA_964489255.1 uncultured Enterobacteriaceae bacterium | reverse complement strand
CGGCGGCGCGTTTGCCAGCCTGATCGGCCGGCTCGATATGGGCTATGGCCTGGTTCCGGAATGTCGCTCGGCCATTCCGCGCCCGCCGTCCACCTATGTCAATCAGTTCTTCTTCGACATCATCGCCCACAATCGCCATATGCTGCACTACCTGACCAACACTTATGGCGCCGAGCGCTTGGTAGTTGGCAGCGATTACCCGCTCCCGGCCGGGTTGGCTCATCCTGTCGCTGAGGTGAAAGCCTTAGGATTGGCTCCGGAAGCTGAGGCGGCAATT
>CAZAYE010000506.1:0-3689 GCA_964489255.1 uncultured Enterobacteriaceae bacterium | reverse complement strand
GCTGTAGAGTCAAGAGAAAACTCTCGCTCCTTTGACAACGCTGCCCTTTTCGCACGATAATGCCGACACCCACTGGAAGCAGGAAAGAAGCCGAGCGTGACATTTGACGAGATCCTGGCGCAGGCCTGCAACCTCCTTCAGCGTGAAGGCCGGGTATCATACCGGGCGCTGAAGCGACGGTTGGCACTGAATGACGAAGATCTAGAGGACCTCAAGGCCGAACTTACCGACGCTAAACGCCTGGCGATTGACGAGGAGGGGAAGGTGCTAGTGTGGGTCGGCGGGACGGCCAAGCAAGAATCGGAGAACCGGAGAACCGGGGAACCGGAGAAAAGGCAAACAACTGCTTCTGACGCTAGACGCGAGATGCTAGACCCTAGACGGGAGGCTGGCGAACGTCGACAGCTTACAGTAATGTTTTGCGATTTGGTGGGCTCCACACCTTTGGCAGAGCGACTCGACCCCGAAGATCTCCGTGAAGTAGTACGCGCCTATCAAGAGACCTGCACCGCGGTGATCCATCGCTTTGACGGATATATCGCACGCTATGTGGGTGACGCACTGCTGGTGTACTTCGGGTATCCGGCAGCACACGAAGACGACGCTCAGAGGGCAGTACACGCAGGACTGGAGATTGTCAGAGGAATGCAGGAGCTGAATACCCAGACCGCAGGGGTACGGCTTCGGCCTGGCTCTTCCGCTGATCACGTACCCCTACAGGTACGCATCGGGATACATACCGGCTTGGTCGTCGTTGGCGAGCTAGGCGGGAGAGACTACCGCGAAGCCATGGCGCTGGGCGAGACACCCAACATCGCCGCGCGGCTACAGGGGCTCGCCGCGCCAGACACTGTAGTCATCAGCGCGGCCACTTCTCGGCTGGTGGAGGGACTATTTACGTGCCGTGCCCTTGGTCCGCAGACGTTGAAGGGTGTCTCAACACCGATTGAGGTTTACCACGTCCTAGGGGAGAGCGGCATCCAGAACCGCTTCGAGGCCGCGGTGAGCAGCGGCTTAACCCCACTGGTAGGCCGAGAACAAGAGGTGAGGCTGCTGCTGGAGCGCTGGGACCGTGCCAAAAAGGGAAGTGGACAAGTAGTAATGTTGAACGGGGAGCCGGGGATTGGCAAATCACGGCTGCTGCAAGTGCTCAAAGAGCGTGTGGTCAGCGAGGCGACGACGCAGCTGGAGTGTCGTTGTTCGCCGTACTATCAGAACAGCGCCCTGTATCCGGTGACCGATCTGTTGCAGCGAGCGCTAGGATTCACATGGGAAGATTCCTCTGATGAGAAACTAGAAAAACTAGAGATTGCCCTAAGAAGTAGGGGCGGGTCTGAGACCCGCCCTGCTGTGCCCCTACAACTGACGGACAGTTACCAGGAAATTGTCATGCATCCTCTCCGCTCACAGTGGTAGCGCTAAATCGAGCCACATGACATTGGTACACTCTTGGGGTAGTGGACGCGGCGCGCACGTCTGCCGCGCCGCGGGTTTTGCTGCGTGCGCATGGTGCATGCTACGGAGTTCAGGCACACACGGCTACGAATCTTCTGTGTTTTGATTTCGTGGCCAGATGGGCGATCCACCTGAGCCTTTCGCCTTGGCTCAGGACAGGCTACGCTGGGGGGCGGCGAAGTCGAAGGAGAGACAGCAGCGCTCCCTGGTCCTTCTTGGAATGCAAATTCGTATGAGGTAAGCAATTGCTTTGCTTCTGCGTGTACTCATGGTAAAGCAAGGCTACAAGGGGGGCAGCTTATGTCCGCGACTACGGTGGCGTTGCCGTTCAATCTCCAGGCATGGATCGACCAGTACCTTCCCCAGTCACTCGGAGCCATTGGCAACAAAGAAGTCTTTAAGGGCTCAGATTTTATCTTTCAGATCATCAAGGGCCCCAACGCCCGCAACGACTTTCACATTGACCCGTGGGATGAGATCTTTTATCAGCTCAAAGGGCATATTTTCGTCCACTTCATCGACACCGAGGGCAAACAGCAGCAGGTTCGTATCAACGAAGGTGAAGTGTTTTTGCTGCCCAAACACGTTCCTCACTCACCGCGGCGCCCGCCAGGCAGTATTGGCTTGGTGATCGAGCGGCCACGCAAGCCAGGTGAGCTCGATGGTGTGGCCTGGTTCTGCGAACAGTGCGGGCAGCTCTTACATCAAGTTGAGTTCTGGTGCGAGGACATCGAAGTAGGGATCAAAGAAGTCATCATGGCCTTCAATGCCGACGAAGCACGGCGAGCTTGTAAACAGTGCGGCACAGTGTTACCTGATCCGACCAAGATCAAACACTGGCAGTAGAAAGAAAAAGTAGTCAGTCGCCAGTGGGCAGTAGTCAGGAAAAAGAACAAAATGGCTTTACTGGCCACTGATAACTGACAACTGGCAACTGATCACTTACCACAGAAAGGTCCGCAAGGGGAGAAAGATTTATGAGTCTCTCAATAGCAAAGCAGCTCGAAATGTTGCGTACGATGCAAACCATCCGCCGGTTTGAGGAACGCGCTTCGGACGAGTTTCAGGCAGGCGCGATTTATGGGGTAGTGCACTGTTACATTGGGCAAGAAGCCGTAGCAACGGGTGTATGTGCGACCCTCAACCGCGATGACCAGATCATCAGCACTCACCGTGGCCACGGGCACTGCATTGCCAAGGGAGCCGACCTCAAACGGATGATGGCCGAACTGTACGGCAGGCGAACTGGCTACTGCAAGGGCAAAGGTGGCTCCATGCACATTGCCGACTTTAACATCGGCATGCTTGGGGCCAATGGCATCGTCGCCGGCGGCATTCCTATTGTCACCGGTGCAGGTTTGGCTGCCCAACTCGATGGCAAAGGTCGGGTGGCGGTGTCCTTTTTTGGTGATGGCGCAGCCAGCGCAGGCCCGTTCCACGAGTCGCTCAATATCGCTGCCCTGTGGAAACTGCCAATGCTCTATGTCTGCGAGAACAACTGCTATGGGGTGAACATGCCCGCAACAGAAGCAGTGGCAGTGGAGAACGTAGCGGATCGGGCAGCCGCTTATGGTATTCCTGGCGTGATAGTAGACGGCAACGACGTGCTCGCAGTCTACGAGGTCGCCGAGGCGGCGGTCAAACGCGCCCGTGCGGGCCAAGGACCAACTTTGATCGAATGCAAGACCTACCGGTGGCGCGCTCACACTGAGATCAAAGGAACCCCCGACCGTCGACCTCCGGAGGAAATCGAAGAATGGAGGAAAAAAGACCCCATCGCCCGTCTGGCCGGAAGGCTAAAAGACCAAGGACATCTGACCGATGACGCCTGGAAAAAGATGGACGAAGAGATCCTCCAAGCCATCGAAGAGGCGGTGACCTTTGCGAAAGAGAGTCCGTTCCCGGACTTGAACACGGCACTAGAAGATGTGTTTGCTGATTAAGCTATTAGCTGTTAGCTCTTAGCTTTTAGCTTAGAAAACAAGACCTTAAACAGCGGCCCAGGGCCTTTGCTCCTCTGTCTGACTAATAGCTAAAAGCTAAGAGCCTTCTTAAAAGGAGTTTCCCCATGCGACAAATTTCCTATGCGGCAGCGGCGATGGAAGCCATGTTAGAGGAAATGCGACGTGACCCAAAAACGATTTACCTTGCGACCGATGCACCATCACCTCTCGTCAAGGAGTTCGGATCGCAGCGGGTGCGTGGGACGCCGATCACCGAGTCAGCATTCACCG
>CAZAYE010000505.1:0-3691 GCA_964489255.1 uncultured Enterobacteriaceae bacterium | reverse complement strand
TATCAGTGTCGGTGATCGGCACTGCCTGTTGCAGGAGAATGTCTCCTGCGTCCATGCGCTCACTGATGCGCATGATCGTCACGCCGGTTTCGCGCTCTCCTGCTGCGAGTGCCCACTGGATCGGCGCCGCCCCGCGGTACTTGGGCAGCAGGGAGGCATGAACATTGATGCAACCGAGCGGAGAGACGGTCAGGAGGGAGGATGGCAGCATTTTGCCGTAGGCGACGACCACAATCAGATCTGGCTGCCAAAGTTGGAACTGTTCGAGGACGGCAGGCTCGCGTAACTTCGGTGGTTGGCAGACCGGCAGGTTGTGCGCTGTGGCCAGGAGTTTCACCGGTGGGGCGTGTAACGCCATGCCACGACCAGAGGGTTGATCTGGCTGGGTGACAACACCGACCAGCGTATCCGCCCCTTCGATCAGCGCGCGGAGCGAGGGCACGGCGAACTCGGGCGTACCCATGAAGACAAGCCGCAGGGGACGTGAGGGAACAGCCATACCTTTCACTGACCCGAAGGATCAAATCGCCGGCGGACCTTTGCGGGGTTCGAGCGGCCGCCCCTCACGCAGGAGCTTTTTCACTCGGCGGGTGTACAGTTCTCGTTTCAGACGACTGATCCGGTCGATGAAGAGTTTCCCGTCGAGATGATCGATTTCGTGCTGCAGAGCAACCGCAAGCAGATCTTCTGCTTGGAGGGTGAGTTCTTTCTCTTCTGGCGTCCAGGCTTTGAGCTCGACCTTGGCAGCGCGCTTCACCTCGGCTGTGTAATCAATCACACTGAGACAGCCTTCCTCCCAGATGACTTGACCCTCGCGAGCAGTAATGACGGGGTTGATCAGTTTGAGTAAATGTTTCCCCGGTTCTTCATGATCTACGTCAATCACGATAATGCGCTGTGGAACCCCAACCTGGACCGCCGCCAATCCGACGCCTGGCGCGTCGTACATGGTCAACACCAGATCGTCTACCAGTTGGACCAGAGCGCCATTGATATTCTCAACCGCGGCGCCAGGCTGTTTGAGCCGGGGATCAGGATAGCGGAGAATCTCTCTAATCATTATTGCGACCTATAACATGCTATACGGATCAACATCAACGATGACACGCACTCCCTGGGCTGGACGTTGGCCGAACGTCGCCGCTTGAGCTTTGCGGACGAGCGCGTGGAGTGTACGGCGATCCTTGCCTTTGAGGAGCACCTGCCAACGCTCGCGACCTTTCACTCGTTCAATCGGGGCAGGTGCCGGACCGAGCACGACCGGGGGCTCGCGTTCTCCCTGGGTATTGGCCAGAAAGTAGCGAGCTACACTGTCCGCGTAGGCTTGGACTTTTTCTCCCTCTTTCCCCTCAATGCGAATGTTGACCATTTTTGTGAAAGGTGGGTAGCCGAGACGTTTGCGGTAGCGCAGCTCATAGGCAGCAAAACGGTCAAAATCATGCTGGGCGGCGCAGCGAATACTGTAATGTTCTGGCATGTACGTCTGAATAATGACTCGTCCTGGCTCCTGCCCGCGGCCAGCCCGTCCTGCGACTTGCGTGAGAAGTTGGAAGGTACGCTCCGCAGCGCGGAAGTCTGGCAGATTGAGGGAAACATCAGCCAGCAACACGCCCACCAGAGTCACACTCGGGACATCGTGCCCTTTTGCGGCCATCTGGGTGCCGATCAAGATATCAATTTCGTGGGCCCGCCACGCGTTGAGCAGGCGCCCCAGAGCCTCTCGCCGGCTCACACTATCTCGGTCCAGTCGCTCTACCCGCACTTTGGGCAGAAAGCTGCGCAAGGCTTCCTCGACTTGCTCAGTGCCAAACCCATGCCCTACAAGCGTCCCCCCCTGGCATTGCGGACAGATTTCTGGAGCCAGTTGAGAGAACCCGCAGTAGTGGCAACGGAGAGCTCGATCCTTGAGATGAAGTCGGAGGGTCACGCTGCAATGAGGACAAGACCGGACTTCCCCGCACAGGTGACACTGAAGGTAGTTGGCATAACCTCGACGGTTGAGGAAGAGCAAGCTTTGTTTGCCGGCTTGATAATTGGTCAGCAGAGCATTGCGCAAGGCTGTGGAAAAAATCTTGCCTGGGTATCCAACTCTCACCTCTTGACGTAAGTCGACAATCTCCACAGATGGAAGCGGACGCGACTCAACGCGTTCAGGGATAGGAAGCAGCGTATAACGGTGAACGCGGCTGTGAGCATAGCTCTCGAGTGATGGAGTGGCCGAGCCCAAAATAACCGGACAGGATGCTAATTTCCCCCGCACCACCGCAAGATCTCTGGCATTATAGCGTGTCCCTTCCTCCTGCTTGTAGGAGGTGTCGTGTTCTTCATCGACTACGATCAGACCTAAACGAGCCAGAGGGGCAAATACGGCCGAGCGGACACCGATGACGACGGTCGCCTCACCGCGTACAATCCGCCACCATTCCGCCAGACGCTGACTAGCGACCAGAGCGCTGTGCAGCACGGCTACCTGCTTACCGAAACGCTGCTGCGCACGTTCAATCAACTGATGAGACAGCCCGATCTCTGGCACGAGAATCAGCACGCTTCTTCCACAGTTGACGGTCTCTTGGGCTGCCTGTAGGTACACTTCGGTTTTGCCGCTGCCGGTGACTCCGTGTAAAAGGAAAACCTGGAAGGTTGGGAGGCGCAGAGCGGCAACAATTTTTTCCCGTGCGTGTGCTTGCGCAGTTGACAGGACAAAATTCGTATTTTCTCCTGCGTCGTTAAATACGTCTGTTGCAGGTGTCTGGGGAGGCGGTTTCCGCCGCGGTAGATGCTCATTGGTCTCCACCATCCCTAGAGCTTCAAGCTTCTGTAATACAGTCCCTAGTGAAAGGGTCGGGGCATACCGTTGTAGCGTTTTCTTCGTAACCCGTTTCTTCTCCCTCACTACTGTCAAGATCGCTTGCTCAGCAGGAGTCAGAGTTAAAGCGAGATGCGTATTACGACTTTCTTGGGCCTCCTTCCCCTCTTGCCTCTTTTTTCCTTTCAGCTCTTTGCTCAGTTTTACGACCTGGGTACTTTCACTCTTGAGCGCCCTAGGCAAAATCGTACTCAGCATTTCTCCTGGAGACGTCAGGTAATAGTTTTTACTCCAATCCCATAACTGCATCAGGTTCTCAGGAAAAATAGGACCTTCGTCCATAATATCGAGAATATCCTTCACCTTTGCGGAGTCTGGGAGGTCACAAAGAGTTCTCGTCTTGGTGATAATTCCGGTCGCTTTGCGCCGCCCTACCGGCACGAGGACGCGCATCCCCGGGCACAGGTGAGCGCGAAACGCTTCTGGAATGCGGTAGGTGAGTTCTCCCTTTGGTCCGATGAGGAGAGAAACCGCCACTGAAGCGAAGGCAGGGGGTGAAATTTTTTCTGAATTAAACATTTGACAAATTGGTTTTGCTATTACATAATAAGTGCCCGTAATAATTAAGTGTATTTTCTATGGCGCTTTCGAAAAAATCGAGCGGGAAATTTTTCCAGAAACTTTCTGCTCCCTTCTCGGGTTTTTTCCCGCGGCGGGGAAACAAAAGCTATCTCAGCCTCGATATTGGTTCAAGTTCAGTGAAGATGCTCGAGGTTCGCGGTGAGGGGAATGAGCTGTTTGTCCTCAACGCGGGCATTGCTTCGCTCCCAACCAACGCCGTGCAGAGCAATATGGTACAAGACAGCGAGAGCGTGACGGAGGCAA
>CAZAYE010000504.1:0-3696 GCA_964489255.1 uncultured Enterobacteriaceae bacterium | reverse complement strand
AAGGACTTGCCCTGGCTTTGACCGCCTTCACCTCAATCGTTGCGCGCTTTCCTCAGGTACGTTTAGTGATTGCAGGCGATGGGCCTCTGCGGGCCGACTTGGAACAGCAAGCGGTCGCTCTGGGTCTTACGCATGTCGTCGATTTTGCTGGCTGGGTCGCCCCCGACAAGGTTCCGGAGTTGATCAACACGGCTACTGTCGTCGTGATGCCCTCTCGACAAGAAGCGTTTGGCTTGGTGGCGTTAGAAGCCGCCTTGATGGCCCGGCCTGTAGTCGCAACACGGGTGGGAGGACTGCCGGAGGTGGTGGTGCACAAGAAGACGGGGTTGTTGGTCGGAAAAGAAGACAGTAATGATTTGGCCAAGGCTATGGCTTTTTTCCTAGAGCATCCTGCAGAGGCTACCCAAATGGGTCAGGCAGCGCGGCGACGCGCGCAGGAGGTGTTCAGCTTAGAGCGGTGCGTTGATGCCTACGACGCTCTTTATCGGAAACTTGCGCGAGAGGGTTCTTCCCTCCATTAGAGATTATTGTCGTCGCTATATGGGAATCAGCGATCAGACCAATTTTGACGGAGCAAAGACGTTCAGGGTCATGCAGGAGGCGTTCGAGCAGGCAAGGCAGAGAAACCCTGACAGCTGCAGCGAATCTTTCTATGTCTTCGCCGGCAAGATCGGGCGTATACGCATCGTGGGGCGAGAACTGGCCAAGTACCTCCTTCGTCCGTTCTCCCATTTGCAGATCGACCAACCGGTCTCGGATGCACCCGAGCTCAAGATTGACCTCTGGGATGAACGAGAGACAGAGATTTCTAGGGAAGGAGGTTCGCCCTCTTACGAGTTCGCACCGAACCGGGAGGTGAAGGTCTCTCTTGATAGACGGGTTGTCAGGCACCAAGTGTTTCACACAACGACCTTATTTGACCGGGAGACCCAGCACATCACTGGTTGCATGACAGGCAGCGAGCGGCTTTCTCTCTACGAGCTCGGACGACCACTGCATTTCCCCTTGTTGCTGTGGCTCAACGATAGAGGGGGACAGGCTATGCATACCGGCCTTGTGTCCCGGAATGGTCAAGGAGTGCTTTTGGGCGGAGCCGGCGGAGCCGGCAAGTCCACCTCAGCCTTGACTTGCCTGTCCGCTGGTTTCAGGTACCTGAGCGATGACTATGTCGGTTTAGAACTCCTAAGGAAGGACCTTTTTCTCGGCCACAGCTTTTATTGCTCAGCACATTTGGAGCCTGATCACTTGGCACGTTTCCCTTTTCTTCAATCGTATGGTATACGCGGGAAGCTTCCTCAAGAAGACAAAATTCTTTTTCTGCTCTCACAAGTTTTTCCAGAGCGACTCGAACGGTGCGTACCGATTCGTGTCATTGTATTGCCTCGCATTGTAGATATCGCGAAGTCACAATGGCAACCCGCAACGAAAGGTGAGGCGCTTTTGCGGATAGCGCCAAGTTCACTGGTCCTATTGCCCCGAGTAGGAATGCGCGGTTTCAACAAGATAGCCCAGCTCGTCGAGCACGTTCCCTGTTATTGGCTGGATCTAGGACGTGACCTGGACTCTATCCCTCGTTGTGTAGAGGAGCTTCTTGGGGCAGCAGCTCACCCTGAAGTCTGCAGCGATTCACCCCAGCGCTCCCCTCTTTAACAAGAAACGCGATGAGTCTACTGTCGTCATGCATCGTCATCCACCTCTCACTGCGCGGGCAGATGAAGGCAATTTGTTCATGACCCCTGCTTTGATCAGCTGTATCGTTCCTGTCTTCAATGGTGAGCACTATCTGCGGGAGGCGTTGGAGAGCATTTTCCGGCAGACCTATCGCCCCCTGGAAGTTATTGTCGTAGACGATGGTTCGACCGATGGCACAGCAGCCGTCGTCGCGAGCTACGGAGACCGTGTTTCTTACCTGCGACAGGCCAACGCCGGACCAGCAGCAGCGCGTAATTTGGGGTTGAGCACAGCACGAGGCGAACTTGTAGCCTTTCTTGATGCGGACGATCTGTGGCATCCGGAGAAGCTGGCACGGCAGAGGGTGCGGTTTCACGCTCGCCCTGGCCTCGATCTGTGTGTGACTCATGTGCAAAACTTTTGCAGTCCAGACCTCAACGCCGAAATAGCACGGTTGCAGGATCAACGCCTTACACGATCATTGCCCGGTTACGTGACACAGACACTCTTGGCCCGACGATCCCTCTTTGACACAATCGGTCAGTTCAACACCACCCTGCAACATGCTGACAAGACGGAGTGGTTTTTGCGTGCGGCCGAGCATGGAGCAATTATGGAGTTGTTACCCGATATACTCGTGTATCGTCGCCTGCACACAGCCAACCGTAGCCTGCGTCGAGCCTCTGCTAGTCAAGACGAGTATTTGTCACTCGTGAAAGCAGTTCTTGATCGCCATCGTCTCCTGAGCGGTTCACCCCCTATCAATCATCAATTTCCGTCCCCATCCCGACCAGAGAAAGGCGGTGGGGAGCAGAAATAATGCGGGTTTTGTTTTGATCAGAGCGGACTAGAGAGTTCTATGGTCTCAGCGGGAAAGCGTGGCATTCCTCTATTTGAGCGCATGCAAATCGAGTCACAGTCGAACTGCAATCGCTCCTGTTGGTTTTGTCCCCGTACCTACGATCGGTCCGGGAAATACCTCGACGAGACGGGGAAGTCCGTGCTCAACCAGATGCCCACAGAGAAGATCCTTGACCTCCTTGATCAGGCCCAGGCACTGGGATTCAAGGGACACGTCAGCTTTTACCACTACTCCGAGCCCCTGCTCGACAAACGTAACATCATGCTTGCGCACGAGGCAAGGAAACGAGGCTTAAAACCCTATTTGCACACCAACGGAGACGTGCTCAAGCGCGACGAGGCACTCTGCGCGGAGGTTAAGAAAGTCTACGAATTCATCGTCGTAGGGCTCTACGACTACCAAACGAACGAAGAGTTAGAAGAGGCTATGCAGTACTGGCGGGACAGACTGGTCGGCACCGACCTCAGGTTTAGCCCCATCGGTCTCTTCGGTGCCCAGTCGGCTCGAAGCATCGGGGTCCCTAAGGCTTTAGTGCCTGTGGACACACGTATGGCCCTCCCTGATCTGGTATATCTGAATGGTCCTTGTCATCGTCCCCTCATCCGCATGATCATTCAACACGACGGTGAGATGGGTCACTGCTGTGAAGATACCTATGGCGCCTTTCAGTTGGGCAACGTGTATGACAGTTCTTTGGCAGCCTTGTGGTTCTCCGAACGTCATATTCAGATCATCAAGGATCTTGTCGCGGGTCAGCGGGAAAAATACCCCCTGTGCCGCAATTGCCCCCAATCTCCCACAGGCCCGCCATCAAAGGGCAAGAAGATCGACCTTGTCCTAAGGCACTACACTGCAGGAATGTAGAGAACGTCAAAAGAGTCTGGATATTGTTTTCACAATGGACACAAGCATAAAGACATCCAAGGAGCATAACCACAACGACCGCCCACGTTGCTTGGTCACCGTCGATGTAGAGGGTGACGATTTGTGGTCCCACCCCCGGACGATCACCACCCGAAACGCAAAGTTTCTCCCGCGATTTCAGTCTCTCTGTGAAGCGTATGGCCTGACCCCGACTTACTTGACCAATTTTGAAATGGCCAAGTGTCCTGACTTTCAAGAGTTCGGGCGGGATGTCATAAGACGCGGACGTGGGGAGATCG
>CAZAYE010000503.1:0-3697 GCA_964489255.1 uncultured Enterobacteriaceae bacterium | reverse complement strand
TTAGCATGGTGGACTATCTAGTTGCGCAGGGGGTCATCGTGGAAGTCGAGGGGCAGTGGCAGTTGCGGACCACCGTTGAGGACGTGGGTCGCGGCGTTCCTGAGAGCTTACGGCAATTGATCGAGAAACACATTGAGCGGCTCAGTGACGGGCAACAGCGGTTGCTGGAAGTGGCCAGTGTAGTGGGCGCCGAGTTTTCCGCAGCCATAGTCGCCGCAGGGCTGGAGACAACAGTAGAACAGGTCGAGGAGTGGTGTGAGGAGTTAGTGCGCCGGGGGCAGTTCCTGCGCGCCCTGGGGCCAAGCATCCTCCCAGATGGCGCGCTAGCAGGACGCTACGGCTTTCTTCACACTCTCTACCAGACCGTGCTGTACGAGCGATTGCCAGCCGTGCGACGTATGCGGTTACATCGGCGGATAGGCGAGAGCGAAGAGCATCTGTATAGCAGCCGGACGAGCGAAATGGCGGCCGAGCTGGCAGTACACTTTGAGCGGGGACAAAACCCCCAACGGGCGGTTACATACCTGCAGCAGGCGGCGCAGCGGGCGTTGCAGCGGTCAGCCAATCACGAGGCAATTCGCCACCTCACCAAGGCGTTGGAGTTGTTGAGAGCTCTCCCGGATACCCCAGAGCACGCCCAGCAGGAACTCACGTTGCAGATCACACTGGGCGCATCGCTGATGACCACCAAGGGCTATGCGGCTCCAGAAGTAGGAAACGCCTACGCTCGGGCCCGTGAGTTGAGCCGACAGGTAGGCGAGCCTCCTCAGCTCTTCTCGGTACTTATGGGACTCTGGACGTTTTACTTCACGCGGGCAGAGTGCCAGACAGCACGAGAGTTGGGGGAGCAGCTCCTGAGCCTAGCGCAAAGCGCACAAAACCCAGCGCGTCTGCAGTGGGCCCACTATTTGCTGGGGTATACCTTATTCTCTCTCGGAGAGTTGGCCGCGGCCCGGGCACACTTGGAAAAAGGGATTACCCTCTACGACCCGCAGAAGCGCCGCTCTCGCGCCTGGGATGACCCCGGCGTCAATTGCTTATCCATTGCAGCCAGAGCCCTGTGGGTCTTAGGTTATCCGACTCAAGCCCTTAAGAGGAGTCACGAAGTCCTCACCTTGGCCCAGGAGCTGTCGCACCCTGCTGCCCTGACTTCTGCCCTAGATGTTGCTGCCCGGCTCCATCAGTGCCGCCGAGAGGTACAGGCAGCCCAAGAACGGGCAGAAGCACTGATTGCACTCTCGACCGAGTGGGGGTTTCTCCATCGGGTGGCGTGGGGAACTCTCTATCGGGGATGGGCGCTAGCCGAGCAAGGACAAGGGGAAGAGGGCATTGCACAAATGCGCTACGGCATAGCGGCAATTCAGGCCACCGGGGCAGAGCTGGGGCGACCGTATTGTCTTGTCTTGCTGGCCGAAGCGTACGGGAAAGTGGGGCAGACCGAGGAAGGGCTCAGCACTCTGTCCGAAGCGCTGAAGTTGGTAAACAAAACTGGAGAGCGTTACTATGAAGCGGAGCTGTATCGGCTGAAAGGGCAGCTGACGCTGCAAAAGTTTCAAGTTCCAAGTTCCAAGTTTCCAGTCCCCAGCCCCCAGCCCCCAACACCTAGCACACAAGCGGAGGTGGAAGCCGAAGCGTGTTTTCATAAGGCAATCGACACTGCCCGGCAACAACAGGCAAAGTCATGGGAACTGCGAGCAACAACAAACCTGGCTCGCCTGTGGCAACAGCAAGGCAAGAGGGAAGACGCGAGACGATTGCTCGCAGAGATCTATGGCTGGTTCACTGAGGGGTTTGACACTGCGGACCTGCAAGAGGCTAAGATGTTGCTGGAGGAACTCGGCAGACAAAGCGGGCAAAAGCAAGGAGAGAAAAAACGGAGGGCGCGCTGAGCGCGCCACAATCGCCGTTCAATTACACTTTGGTACGAACCTTTCGCCAACGAGCATCGTCTCCCTCCGGGGTATAGAAATTACTCCCCTTCCTTCAGAGACGATGCTCTCAACGTCTACTGGCTATTATGTTCACATCCCGCCGCACCAGTAGCCAAGCTCGGCTGCGCGCTGGCTCAGCCGGCCCCAGAGATCCGCAGCCTCGAGTTCCTGCAGGGTGTAGTATCCCTTGAACGCCTTGTAGACGTAGCCGTTTGCGTGATCACTTTTTTCTTTGATGTCCGTACAGTAGTCCCAGGCGAGACGATCTGGCAACAGAGCGAGTGCAAGTTCGGCCGGTCGGCGACCAATGTTGCTGCACACATAGTTGGGATCGCCCGTGAACCAGTTCGTGTACGTGTCTTGATCGATCAGCACGTCGCCCAGGGCTGGCACGACTGTCGTGGTACCTTCACGGAAGTACGAATAAGGATCATCCCCGTGGCTCAGATAAAGCCCTTCGGATGGGAAGTAAGGAGTGGCGTGGTTGCATTTCCCCACCGGGATTGCTTTGCGCTCAACCGGAACGTTGACTGCCAATAGGACGTTCTTGAGGAATCCCATCGTTCCCCAGCACCCCCTCGTCCAGTGGCCGAACTCCGCTATCTGGGGATAATCCTCTGGAGTGGCAATCGTTCCCTCAATGGTACGGGAGACCGGCGGGTAGCCACGGTATTGCCAGTGACCCTCAGCGTTCGCTCCCGTGAGAAGACCCCGGAAATGGACGAGTTTACGTCCCCAATCGAGTAGCTTCCCGATCGTCTCGAAACGGGTAGCCCCGATTAAGCCGTTCTGCACCAGGAACTTGTAGGTCACCGTTGGGTGTGCAGGTGTGACGTCGGACATCGGCAGATAGTTCGGGATGTACGTGGGGTTATAGTGAGCTGAGTGGCCAACGGCCGAACTAAGGATTTGGCCAATGATTGGTGGCGTGTAGTCACACAGCGACCAGGGCACATCCCCGCGGATCTCGACGGCCAGGCTGTGACCGACGTGGGCCAGATAATGCGCCCAGGCGGTGGGCTCAGAGAATTCCGTATAGGCCCATCCATCATCTGCCGGCGTGACATTGTTAGGCGCAGGTTCGGGCATTGGAGTTCCCTGGAAGTTCGTCAGGCCGTTGGCCAGCCATTGCCACGCCGCCTGAAACGCCTGTGCGAGCTCTTGCTGCTGCTGCGGCGTCCACTGCGTGTACTCGATATCGTTCACGCTATTCGCTTCGCGCCAATCGATGTGATCGCGGATGCCAGGATGGGTGTCGAGCCAACACTGCAGGTCTGGTGGTGATGAGAGATCCTCGCTACAGGTGTTGGCCTTGCAGTCGAACGCCCCCAGCGGGCCAACGCATACACTGTTCGCACAGTAGTCAGTCCCGTTGTTGGGAATGCCGTCATCGCATGGCGTCCCTAGCGGCAATTCTATCCCGTAGGGGTGACAGTAGCCTTGTCCATCACAGGCCGGCTCAGCACACTGGAGAGAGCCTTCCTTGCACGGGGTGCCGGCCGGTTCATAGATGCCGGCCAGAGGATCGCAGGTATCGCGTAAACACGGATCCGTGCCGAGTGGATCAGGATCAGGCACCGGCACGCCCGCAATACACTGCCCCGTGCTGTTGCACATATCCTCGCTCGTGCAGGCGTTCCCGTCGCTGCAGGGCAACCCGGCAGGATCAAACTGGCACTGAATCTGCCCGCCAGCGGTCGCGCTGCACTCCAGCACCAGGCACTGGGGGTCTATGGTCAGCAAGTCCCCCCAGGGCAAGAAGCTCA
>CAZAYE010000502.1:0-3698 GCA_964489255.1 uncultured Enterobacteriaceae bacterium | reverse complement strand
ACTGTGTCAGCCGGCCTCTTCGCCGGTGCAGCCCTCTATATTAACGTCGTGGAACACCCGGCTCGCCTACAGTGTGGTACCGCACTGGCTGTCGCTCAATTCGCCCCAAGCTACCACCGAGCTGCCGTGATGCAGGCGTCATTGGCTGTGGTTGGGTCACTATGCGCAGTGGCAGTGTGGTTAACAGGTGCAAGTTTGGCGTGGCTCATCGGTGGCATTTTCCTGGCCGCAGTCGTCCCTTTCACACTAATCGTGATTTTTCCAACCAACAAACAGCTCCTGGATCCCTCCCTCGACAAAAACTCACAGCTCGCTTTGCAACTGCTCACCCGCTGGGGAAGGCTGCACGCTGTGCGCAGTGTTTTGAGCCTCATTGCGTTTGTAGTTTTCTTGTCCTCTTTCGCTCGGTAGTTGGCTGATCCTCGCACAGGGGGTGTATATCAATTTCCTGGTCACGGCCCATAAGTTGTAGGGGCACGGCATGCCGTGCCCCTACCTGCGGTAGACTTCTCCCCGCAAGCCAGGATTTTGTTATGCACCCTCTCACCGGAGAAAAAATTGACATTCGTGGTGCGACCGTGGGATGATGTCTTACTCTTGTCTGCTTTTAATCATTGACAAAAGGAGGGGTGCCATGAAAGCGATGTGTCTCGCAAGAGCCTGTGCCGCGGTCAGCCTTTTTGTCGGTATTCTCACTCTATCCCAGAGTCAGGCGGCTGAGGTTGCCAAGAGTCCGCATGGGCCGGACGATGAAATCGGCGTGCTCAATACCTTAACCGCCACGCAAACCCTAGCCGTGCTCCAACAAGTGGATAGCGGTAAGGTGTATGACCTTAGCGTGGACTACTTCGTGGGGATGCCGGGACTGGCTGATTTGGGAATGGGGGATCCACCGTACCACATGTGGATGACGCACACGCCGAGTGGGGTCAAAGTGGAGAAACTCACCCCTGCCGGAGGCTCGGGGGATCTCGCGCTCTATGATGACGCGGTGCTGATGTCCACGCACAGCGGCACGCACATCGATAGCCTCAACCATCTTGGCTATGACGACAAAATTTTTAACGGTTTTGCGGCTTCACAGCATCTCGGAAACAAAGGCTGGACCAAAGCCGGCGCCGACCAGATTCCGCCTATTATCACGCGGGGGATTCTGATCGACGTCGCTGCCGAAAAAGGCGTGACCATGTTGCCCGATGCCTACGAGATTAGTGTTGAGGATCTGCAACGGGCGCTGAAAAAGCAAGGCACGACGCTGCAGAAAGGGGATGCCGTTCTCATCAGAACCGGACGCATGACGGTGTGGCCGGACCCGAAGAAATTCGTGCCCAACGAGCCGGGAATTACGAGGCAGAGCGCGGCATGGCTCATCGATCATGGGGCTGTGCTCCTAGGCGCAGACAATATGGGAGTAGAAAAATTCCCCATGGCGCAGGAGAGTGTCCACACCTATGTCTTCGCCGAGCGGGGAGTCTGCTTGCTGGAGTTGGTGTGGTTGGAGGACTTGGCGAAAGACAAGGTCTATGAGTTCGCCTTCATCGCCGCTCCGATCAAACTCCGAGGCGCGACCGGGTCACCTACGCGACCGATAGCACTATCGTTACGAAAGACGAGTAGTCAGTAGCCAGTTGCCAGTAGTCAGTAAGACAAGGGGAAACTGGCTGACCGCTGATAACTGGCAACCCGCAACTCTTCACTGGCAACTAATAACTGGCAACTGACAACTGTTCGCCCTACTCGTTCAGTCGGCGTTCCCAGTCGTATTCTCGTGACGTTACGATGCTTTCTATCCGTTGGATGCGGCGGTCAAGGTTGTCATAGGTACGTTTCAAGCGATGTAGCGCCATGCGTCGTGAACTGGCATAGGAGTCATAAAACTCCTGCTCCTCCTCGGTTTGCAGGGGCAAGACCGGTTCAGGCTTCATGAGCAGTGCCGCCAGAAAATAGAGAACGGCTATGGGCCAGATCCCAGAGAAAACGAGCAGGACACAGGCGATGACCCGCATCCCGAACACGGAGAAGTCGAAATATTCTGCCAGACCTTTGCACACCCCCAGTATCATGCCACTGCGCGAACGGTAGGGGCCGCCCCGCTGCCTGTTAGCATCTGGTGTCATTGGTTACCTTCCTTTTTTCTCCGCTCGAGTAGAATAGTCTCTAGCGCCTCAACCCTTTCTTCCATGCGTGAGAGTCCCTGATACAGCTCTTGAATCAGCCGGGTTTCCTCTGCCCGTAGTTGTTGGCTTTGCTCAGGTGAGATTCCTTTCCAGATTTTTAACGCCTTGAGGAAGATACCGCCCACAACGGCCGCAAAAACCGGTCCGAAAATTAACAGGAGGGCGAGACTCCCTGTGCTCATCTGTGTGCCTCCCCATCTATTGACGTTCTTGAGAACGCTAGGCCGACGGACTGTCGTCGGTCTTCTTGGCCCCAGAAGTCTTCAGGGCCTGCAGTTCTTTTTCGATCTCTTCATCGCCTTCGAGGCGGGCAAATGCCTCCTCCAGCGGCGGCTTGCGACCGAAGTTGACGAGGTCAGCCTCAGCTTCCATACGCTCGATGCGATTCTCAAACTGTTCGAAGCGGATCAAGGCATCCGTGGTGTCCAGCCGCCGGATCCCTTGCTGGGCGCGTTTCTTACGCTGGGCGTGAATGTGGCGCTGGACGAGGAGGCGTTGCTTTTCACGCGCTGCGCTGAGCTTGTCCTCAAGCTGAGTCATGTCGGTCTGGTACTGTTCGATTAACGCCTCACAGTGGGACAGTTCCTTCTCTAGGGCGCTGGTTCGCTCACGGTACCGGCGCTTTTCTATCAGCGCTTCGCGCGCCAGATCTTCACGATCCTTGTTCACCGCGAGTTGCGCTTTTTCTGCCCACTGCCGCGCGCGTGTTTGCGCCTCTTCCAGTTCCCGTTGGACCTTTTTTTTGGTCGCCATGACGCCCGCACACGAGGCTTTGATCTCAACCAGGGTGTCTTCCATCTCCTGGATCATGAGCTTAATCAGTTTCTCCGGGTCCTCCGCCTTATCCAGCATGGCATTGATGTTCGAGCTAATGATGTCGCTTAGTCGACTAAAGATGCTCATGAGATTTCCTCCGTTGCGTCAGCGTTCGTATGCTTTTTTGGCAGAAAGCATGCCAGGACGCGCAAAAGTGAAGAAGTCGAGGCTTCTCAAGGAGTTTGCTCTTTACAGGATCAAGCCTCTCATGGCATGATGCACCGAATTTTAGCGAAATTGGCGATTCTATGGCTTTAAGAAGAAACCGCCTTGGGCGCGAACAGCCTTCCCCAGTGCCACATGTCGGCATGACTGAGGCCTTGGGGCAATCCGAGGTGTTCCTCGATTTCCAAGAGCAGCTATCGCAAGTCGCCCGGGTCAATCGACCGGTATTGTTGATCGGCGAACGCGGTACGGGAAAAGAACTGGCTGTTTCTCGACTCCATTATCTGTCTCCACGTTGGCAGGGGCCGCTGGTGGCGCTCAATTGTGCGGCTCTCTCCCCGACATTGATCGAAGCGGAACTCTTTGGTCATGAAGAAGGGGCGTTTACCGGCGCGACCCGACGGCGCTTGGGGAGATTTGAGGCTGCGCATGGAGGCACGCTGTTTCTTGACGAGATTGGCCAAATCCCGATTGAGGTCCAGGAGAAGATCTTGCGGGTGGTCGAATACGGCACCTTCGAGCGTGTAGGCAGTGCACAAC
>CAZAYE010000501.1:0-3699 GCA_964489255.1 uncultured Enterobacteriaceae bacterium | reverse complement strand
GCGGTGCCACGATCTACACCTACTGTGCAGCCGAAGGAATCGAGGTGGCTGGCGGTCAAGTCGCCTCGGTGGTCACGGAACGGGGCGAGATCAAGACGCCAGCGGTGCTCTGTGCTGCAGGAGCCTGGTCGAGCCAGGTAGGAAGAATGGTGGGCCTGGAACTTCCCCAGCGAAAGGTACGGGCCACGGTGGCCGCGACAAGCCCTGTCGCTCCTATGACCAGGGCTGGCGTATGGGGTGGGAAAGTTGCCTTCCGACAGAAGAAAGACGGAAGCTTCTATATCGCAGGCGGCGGCACTGCCGACTATGACATCACTCTGGAGTCGTTCCGCCACTTGCCGATGTTCCTTCCCAGCTACCTCAAGAACTGGCGTAGCCTTCGACTTCACATAGGCTCTGAGCTACTCAAAGACATCGTTCGCACCATGCCGTGGGCCTCCGACAGGAAACACCCTTTTACTCACACAGTGGACGTCGAACCTGAGCCTAATCTCCAGAAAGTGGAGCGCAGCCGTGAAGCCCTCATCGAGCTGTTTCCCTCTCTTAGGGGCATAGGTATTGAAAGGACATGGGCAGGATATATTGATGCCACTCCTGATGCTGTGCCCGTTCTCGGCGAAGTACCGACCCTCAGTGGATTCATCTTCGCCACAGGCTTCAGTGGCCACGGTTTTGCTATGGGTCCTATTGTTGGCAAGCTCATGGCCGAGCTGATCCTGGACGGGAAGCCCTCGGTGGACATTTATGGGTTGCGCTACTCCCGTTTTGCCGAGGGATCTCTCGCTGAGGCGAGAGAGGCAATCTAATTGAGGGTTGGTCATAAATCAGTTCTCCATATAAGGGCGTATGGCAATACGCCCCTACAGATATCGGACTCCCTTGTAGGGGCGGGGTCACCCCGCCCTACAGATGCCGCGAGGAATTATGACCATGCCTCATCCGCCAATAGCAACTCCGCATAAGATTCCTAACGGTCGAAACCACGCGGGGTGGTGAGTGAAGAGAGCAAGTGATAACTTGCACTGAGAACGAGGAAAGGGCCACCCTGATAGAGAGCCCTTTCCTGGAGGCCATTGTTGGTGTATCACCTTCCTGGACACAAGAAAGGAGGGGAGACCTCATGGCCTGTGGAAGTGTCCGCCGAATGTGGCAGTATGTCAAGAAGGTTTTCACCCTTGCTGAGCCATTCGCCCGTTTCACCGACCCGCGCAGGACCCCGACGGTGCCGTTGACCCCGCTCTTGCTGACCTGGTTTTGGGCCATGGTGTGTCGCCGGAAGTCGACCGAGCACGTGGGGGAGCTGTTCCGGGATCGACGATGGCGCAAGCATCTGCCGCTGAAGCCGCACCACGGGGGAAGCGCCGACACCGCTGGACGGGTGCTCGATGGCCTCTCCATCGAGGAGTGGACTGCATGGCTGCTCGACATGTTTTTCATCGCCGCCGAGCTGGACTGCTGCAGGCTGGCGGACCCTATGGGAAGCGCTGCGCAATCGTGGATCTCAACGCATGATTCAACCGTGAAAAGCGTCACTGTGAGCCCTGCCAAGTCCGGTACAAGAGAGTCAAAGATCAGCAGGGAGAAGAGCAGGTCGTCGAGGAATACTCCCATCAAGCGGTGGCGCTCATCTGGGTCAGCGGGGAGCTTGCCTGGCCGCTGGGGTGGGAGTTGCTGGCGCCCGGCGAAGGCGAATTGACGGCGGCGTTGAGGCGGCTGAGGCGGCTCCTCCCGAGGCTGAGCCGCAGTCTGGATCTCGTGATGGGGGACGGGCTGTCTTGTTGCCGTCCCTTCTTTGAACTGGTCTGCCGTGATGGGCTCGACGCGCTCACCATCAGTTCGGAGCGGACGGAGATGGATCAAGAGATCGAGTGATTGATGAGCCCGGAGCCCTCCCGCCAAGGGGTGGGGCTGGACGTGGACATCTGGGAGATGGAGAGCGAGGCCTGGTTCGCCGACCTCAAACGCCCGTTGCGGGTGGTGCGCTATCGGCGCCGCTATGAGGCCAAGCCCTGGAAACACGAGCGCCGCGAGTGGCGAGTCGTCATGTCAGCCCCGGTGGAGATCCTCCCCACTCGTCAAGGCGGGAAGGGAGGGCGATGTCGGTGGACGATTGAGAATCGCACCTTCAACCTGCTGACTCGTGAGTACAGCTTGACGCACAACTATCGCCATAGCCAAGCTGCGATTGTGGGGGTCTTGGTGCTCCGTCGTGTGGCCGCCTGCCTCACGCAGGCCTATCACCGTTTTGCGCTGGCCCGGTCGCAGCCTGACCCAGAAGGCTTTCGGCGGTGGTATGAAGCCGTGATTGAAGAGGACTGGGTCCGCTTCTTGGACGGGGCCTTCTTCCCCGCCATCGGGCTGGATAGCAGCTGACCCAACGGCTAGGGAGTGTGGGAGAGCTCCCAAGCACGGATGGTGAGGCCCGAATGATCACGCCCGTGTGTTTCCTGTCCCATTCGGGAACGGTTTCTGGTCTGTGTGGGAGGTGTATGAGTCTCCCCGTGACAATCTCATGATGATCTTGACCCAGCAGATGGGTGAGGGATTGGTCTATCCTTACAGGTTCGACGCTCTCATTCACCTGCATGACTCCAATACTTTGTGGACACCTCATGCCGAATTGCTGATCCGCCAACGACTCTACTTGACCGAGGAAGATTATAGGTATATTATCAGAAATACCCAAACAGGGAGGAGTTGGGGATCACAGCATAAAAGTGGATTTCTCTGTTCGAGCGTGAACAATACAGGATTGAGGAGGGATTGACCATGAAGAAAAAGGGACAGGGAGTAAACTCCAAAGTCGTTGAACAGCTTCACGAGCTTGATGAGATGCTCACCGATTCAGAACGAGAGATGATCAGGATGAAACAGGCGCTTCTCTTCAGCAAGCGATTTACACGGAGAGAATTTCTCAAAACTGCTGCAGGAGTCGCTGGCGCTGCAGGGATGGGGCTCTTCAACTCATCTCGACTGGCTGAAGGAGGGGCAGCTACCGGGAAAATGGTGATGAGACAGGAGCCGTACCCAACCTATGAGGGAACCCCCAAATTTAAACCGGGATCGAAAATGACCCTCTGGCGCAGTACGATCGATCTCTCTAATCTCAATCCGATTACCCGCCTTTGCTCTGATTATGGGATCTGTACCTGGATGTTTGACTGGCTCATCGATCTTGATCCTTATACTCTTGATGTTGTCCCCTGCGTTGCCAGGCGCTGGGAAGTCAAGGATGACAAGATTTACACCTTCTATCTCCGAGATGATGTCAGGTGGTGGGATGGAACTCCCCTCACCTCTGAAGATGTCGCCTACACGTTCGAGGCATACAGAGATGAGCCTGAATCAGGTCTTGCCAACGTCTATGCTCCTATTGAAAAGATTGAAACTCCTGACCCTCTGACGATTCGTGTCTACTTAAGTCGTATCCACTCTCCTTTCCTCGCCTGGGGAGGACAGATGTTCCTTGCCCGGAAGAAAGATTTTATCGACTATAAGGGGCATATCGATGATGCTCCGGCCACAAAGAAACCTATAGGAAGCGGAGGGCTAAAATTTAAGGAACTGGTCGTCGGAAGTCATATGGAGTTTGAAGCCAATCGGGACTGGTGGCGAGGCGGTGGCTGGAAACCTGAGAGCGGAAGAGGGGGACCTTACATCGAGAAAATCATTCAGAGGTATATCAATTCCCAAAACCGC
>CAZAYE010000500.1:0-3705 GCA_964489255.1 uncultured Enterobacteriaceae bacterium | reverse complement strand
AATAGAGCTTCGCGTCGTGCTGCCGGGCAAAATAGGCGGCATGCTCCAGAGCCCTGAGAGAGTTTTCACTAAAGTCCACTGGACAGAGAATCGTCCGTACTGGCTCAACCATCAGTCATGTCCTCCGTTTTTAGAGCGGATTCGCTACCCCAATAAACGCGGCGTGCAGTGCCAGTGCCCCATGGGCCTGGGCCATAATCTGATTCCGCAACTCTGATGATACATTCATAGATTACCTCCTTCTCGCATTTGTCTGGAGCGCCGCGTCCATACCGTCGAGCGCGGTCTATCGAACATAGAACTGCTGCTATTTTCGGCGGCCCGCGCTGCGACATCTTGCTGGTGGACAATGACCTCGGGTGTCACAACGCTGAGGTTTCCTCTGGGCAGCGGTCCCCTCACTTATTTTCCCTCTGTCTGCTGCTCCTGAGGGGATAGGGTAAACTCCAGGAAATATTGGTACGGCAAAAAATCCACCGAGCGCGCGAGTTGTAAGCCGGCTTGGCGAAACTCTTCAGCCACCGTCTCCGGCGCGAGTTTCCACTCCAGGGGCGGTCCGAGAGGAAGCGGCTTCTTCTGAAAGTCAACAATGACGACCCGACCACCGGTCTTGAGTGCTGGCGCGAGCCGCCGTACATAGGCGATGCGGTCTTCAATGTGATGATAGGTATCACAGAGGAACTGGTGTCAGCTGTTTCATAGTATCCTCCTCGAATTCATACGGTCTCTCACTGTTCATTCTCCACAGCGGGGAGCTCGTTACGCCGGCTCTTCCCCCACCACGCTCGCCACCAAGTGTTTAACCACCGTCTCCCCACTCTTCTTCGTAAGAGGCCGAGACCATTACCACTCGGTGATCATGTTTGGCGTACTTCGCCAGCGTGCCGCCGGCTTGGTAGGGCATATCGAAGGGATCAGATTGATTGCAGATAGTAGACCAATGACAGACGGAGCAAGAGCGCTGATAGTGAGACTGCCCACGCGCGAGGATCCGGTCTTCTTGGGCTCCGCTGAGCCCCAGACTTGCAGCAAAAAGGAGCATGACAATCGAGGCACCACGAGAGGTCAGATGAAGACGCATGGGAACGACCCTTTACGGCTCCGGTGGTAGTGAACGCAGGTACACTAAGATCTGACGCACTTGGTCAGCAGTGAGTTCTCCAGCAAAGTGCGGCATGACAACACGGCTCAGCTTGAGCATGTGCCGGATCCCGGTCCGCACCTGTTCCTCCGAATGTGTCCGAAAATACGCCTCATCGAAGGTAGGCGGTGTCTCCCAGCGAGAGGCGACACCAAGCAGTTCGAGGAGAGTCGAATCTGGGGGCCGACCTTCGGGACCGTGGCAGGCTGCACAGTACTGGTCATAAAGCTCGTACCCCGGTGACAGCAGACGCACGAATGCAACAACAGCCTTCCGTTCTGCAGCGCCCAGAACATCTGCGGTCCCAGGCATGGCTCCCCTCCCTTCCGAGATAATGTGGAATAGCTCCTCATCAGTCACCTGCTGCTGGTAGCGAGGGGTGCTGAGATCTCGCGGTGGAGTCGGTAACGTCGAGGTGAGAGACCCATCTCCGCGGCCATAAACGCCGTGGCAGGAAAGACACAAAGAGTTGTAGACCTGCTCTCCCTTGTCGATCTGCTCCCAGGGCAAGGTTGGTAGCCGCTGCAGATGAGCGGACAGCGCACTGACCTCGGTCTCGGTATAGGGGAGCGCCCCTGGGTCGAGGGGAACTGGCAGCGCTTTGCCATGCAGAATCCGCACAACCAACTCGGCTTCGGTGTAGCGGGTAAAGAGGTCCGCGCGTCGCAAGTCACGCGGCTGAACTTCTAACGCTTTCGCCAGCAGCCCATCGCCTCGGGCAGCAGCGCCATGACAACTTGCGCAGTGACGAATATAGAGGACCTCACCTTGAGTGAACTTATGAGGCGCTGGTTGGGTGAGGGGGACTACCTCTCTGTCCGCTGGGAGTTGGGTGCTGGGTTCGATCCCTTGACGTACAGGCAGGGGGCCACGTGCACAGCCCACCATGAGCACCACAACCAACCCTATCCTCCACATCGGTCCTCCCGTCAGCTCAAGCGCCACTTCTCACGGTTGCTGCAAAGTGCGTAGGTGATCTACAATTTTGCGGATCGTTTCACGGTTCTGAAAAACCAGGCCCCACACCGGCATAGCGCGCGGGCCGTGCGCGAGGACGTCGCGCGTACCATCGATGAACTCGATAACCATCCCGTCCGGAAAGATCCCACCGTTTTTGCGTGCGGTTGTGGTTAAATCGGCCGGTGGGGTCCGCAGCGCCGCCCCCACCATGCCATCACCCCGGCCACTTTCGCCGTGGCACGAGGCACAGTGGGTATGGTAGAGAGCCGCCCCAGTCATTGTGCTGCCATTCTCGTGCGCCCCAACCCGCGACACCCCAAGGACAAAACACAAGGTCACGAGAATCAGTCCCCCCTCCTTTGTCAGGAATGGACCTCTCATGAGTCTCTCCTTTCTAGTCCCTAGTCCCTGATCCCCGTTCACGCCGCCTCCGTTTGCCTCGTCTGCTCTTGCTCCATGGCCACAATCTCCTGGGTGGTCTTGAGCACGGTGTCGGGATTGAGTGAGATGCTGTCGATGCCACAACGTACAAGGAAACGGGCGAACTCTGGATAATCACTCGGCGCTTGACCACAGATCCCTACCTTGCGGCCACAGACCCGTGCGCGCCGGATCACATCCTCAACGAGCCGCATGACGGCTGGATTGCGTTCGTTAAACAGATGGGCGACGATGGCGGAGTCACGGTCCAACCCCAGAGTGAGCTGGGTGAGATCGTTCGAACCGATCGAGAACCCATCAAAGATTGCGGCAAACTCTTCCGCCAGGATCACATTGGCCGGAATCTCACACATCACATAGACCTCCAGCCCCTGCTCTCCCCGTCGCAGCCCAGCCTCAGCCATCACTGCCAGAACCTTCTTCCCCTCTTCCACGGTGCGGCAAAACGGGATCATCAGTTTCACGTTGGTGAGTCCCATGTCTTCACGCACTTTCTTCATGGCCTGGCACTCCAGGAGAAATCCCTCCCGGTAGCGCGCGTCATAGTAGCGCGACGCGCCGCGAAACCCGAGCATGGGGTTTTCTTCCTGGGGTTCGAACTCTTCTCCACCCAGGAGCCCAGCGTATTCGTTGGTCTTGAAATCCGAGAGCCGGACAATCACGTCTTTAGGATAGAAGGCCGCGGCAATCTGCCCGACGCCTTCAGCGAGACGATCGACAAAGTAATCCGGCTTGTGTTGGTACTGGCGGGTCAGTTGAGCAATGCGCTCTTTGACCGGTCCTGCGGGCAAGCGGTCAAAGTGCACCAGTGCCAGGGGATGGATCTGGATCGCACCCGAGATAATGAACTCCTCCCGGGCTAATCCCACCCCGTCGTTCGGCAGGAAAGACAGCGAGAACGCCTGGTCCGGGTTGCCAACGTTGAGCATGACTTTGGTGTGTGGTCGAGGCAGTTTGCCGATGTCCAACATCTGGCGGGTAAACTTGAGTACGCCTTCGTAAACGACGCCGACTTCCCCCTCGGCGCACGACACCGTGAGCGGCTGACCGTTGCGCAACACAGCAGTAGCTTTTTCGGTACCGACCACACAAGGCACGCCAATCTCCCGGCTGACGATCGCGGCATGACAGGTCCGGCCGCCGCGGTTGGTGACAATCGCGGC
>CAZAYE010000499.1:0-3705 GCA_964489255.1 uncultured Enterobacteriaceae bacterium | reverse complement strand
GCTGGCCAAAAGTCTCTATTTCAGCCGATAAGAGTGGTCTGCCACCCACAGTGAGGACAGAGGAGCTTCGGCCCCCAAAGAGGGTGGCTTCTAATTTTTCTTTGATACTACGGGCAGAGGCAGGAACGGTAAAAAGCAGGGCGCAAAACACCGCCCCTATCGTCAACAGGATTCTCTTCATGCTCGTCCTCCCCAGGCGGTGTCAGTGCCACTGTCCGCTCCTTTCCTTACTAACAGTGACCCAGCGGGGGCACCGCCTTCTGCCCGTATGCCGAGCGATTACAGCGCCAGGAGACTATCTTCATTTCGGTTCGGCGTCAAGGATTCAGTCTCGGCGATGCGCCTCAGACTCTTGACAGCCGCGGCTTGTAGGGACTAGTAGAAACCTGTTGATGTTCCTGGTTCTGTAGGTTGCATTTGCGTTCAGCTTCTTTTCTTGACCACGCAAGTAGGCCGTCGTACTCTTGTGCCATGAATTACCTAGATCGTATTACTATTGAACCGGGGAAGCGTAGTGGCAAACCTTGTATTCGCGGGTTGCGTCTTACCGTCACGGATGTCCTCGAGTACTTAGCTTCTGGCATGACAGAGGACGAAATCCTTGAGGATTTTCCCGACCTGGAGCGTGAAGACATCAGGGCGTGTCTGGCGTTTGCCGCCGAGCGTGAGAGGCGGCTCGCGGTGATGCTGGGGTGAAGCTGCTGTTCGACCAAAACTTATCGTATCGCTTGGTCCACCTGCTCTCCGATCTCTTTCCTGACTCCGAGCATGTGAGAAATGTCGGCTTGAAAGACGCGGATGATGCAGCTATCTGGGAACACGCCAAACGCGGAGGGTACATGATCGTGTCGAAAGACACGGACTTTCATCAGCGCAGTTTCCTGTTCGGTCATCCGCCGAAGGTCATCTGGATCAGGCTTGGCAACTGCTCAACCAACGATGTCGAAGCTGTGCTGCGGAAGCATATCAGCGACATCGCCTCGCTCCGAACAGCAGGGAATCGCGGTGGCAACGGTGCCCTCGATCAGCAGGGTGACATGGCTGATCGTCACTCCGGCCGTGTCAGAAAAAGCCCAGCCGCGGATAATCCCCACGCCTGCGATGGGTTGCCCGTCAGCCGGGCCTTCCAAATGCGCCAGAATGGTGGCTCTTGCCTCAGCCAGGGCTCCGAGGCTCCACAGGAACCCTATCAAGAATAAGCATCTCCTGCCCTGCTTCTCGATCGTGCCGCTGGGATTCATACACCCCCCTCCCCAATTAAACGCCCTGCGGTGTCATACTATCAAGCCAAAATGTCCAATCCAGGCGGAGAGAGGAGAATTGTCCTGTGGGATACCTCATGTGAGGGGAGTGAAGGGTGCCGCACGGAGCATACCAAGAAGTCTGTCCAAGTATCCACAAACCGGGGGATAATCTTCATTGATTCTTGTCATAAGCGCTATTGTTACTGCGGGAGTTCAACCCAGCAAATCCGCATCCACGAGCTCCTTCTGGCCCAGAGGGGTGCGCAGCTTCCAAATCTGGCCATCGTATGACAGCTCGCGAAATGGCATATCGCTCCCGCGCGCACGGATTGTACCATCTTTACAGAGGACCTTGGTTGACCCCAGTTTGGTCCGACAGCTAGCCGCTGCGAAGACGACTATTAGTTGATCTCCTGCGTGTTGGACAATCTTGAGCGGCCGACATTCTGCCTGTGCGATCACGACAGAGACTTGCCCTAGCAGTAGCGATGCTAAGAAGCGATTGAAGGAAGGCTTGAGTGATGCCAGGAAGTGACCGAACGACTGTGCTTGGGATTGTGATCGGGAACGCGGATCGGTGTCAGGGAATGTCTCGATTGTTACAGCGCGGGCAATCAACGAGTGCGCCACACCCAAGCGAAACGGTCCGAAAAGCTTCAGCGGGGAGACCGTGAGCGAGTCTCCGGCAACGCGCAGGCGCGGACCGTTTTCGTCCAGCACGGTATTAAAATTGCGCAGTGAGACCAGAGCACTTCTGTCTGGCATGGGCATTTGAACATCTTTCCTGCCGTGCACAACGATGAGAGCAAAACTGCTGCACAACGCCAGGAGACAGATTAACAGCAGCCAACGGAAAGACCGCGCAAGAGTGATCCTCTCACATAGTGGCGAGGAAATATGTAACGAACGCATGGTGAAGAATCTCCACGGCGATTGTAGGATCTCTTAGTTTAAGGGAAGACATGATACACAGAGAGGGACGAGATGCAGTCGTTGAAACTGCCTCCGCAAGGACCACTGGCCGAAGAAAGGTCGGGGACGTCAGCGGTAAAGATCTCGAATTGCCCGCTAAAATTCGCGCCCGCAAAACCGGCCGCCTCACATCCCGCCGGGACTTTGATCGAAGAGATGCAGCCGTTGAAACTGCCTCCGCAGGGACCACTGACCCCAGAGAGATCGGGGACGTCAGCAGTGAAGGTTTTGGATTGACCGCCAAAATTTGCCTGTTCATACACCGTCACGCCCACACAGACTCCAGCTTCCCCGAGGAAAAAGTTGATATCTTCTTGGGTCAGGTCTGGGGTAGTATCGCCGAAGGTCGGGTCGGGAAACCGTCCAAAATCAAAGTTGCCTTGGTCATCAAAAGCAGGTAGGAAGGGACGCAAGCTGCTGAAGCTCGCCGAGAAGAACAAACTAAGATCGAGCCGCTCGGGCTCCGGGAGTCCGATATCGGTTGGGAGGACCACCTCGCCGAGCAACGACTGGCGGACCAGATCAAGAATCTTCCGCGTACGTTCTGCCTCTTCCCGATCTTGCGGCGTGATAATGATCAGATCGTTCAATTGATCATCCGTCTCCGCCAGGATCGCGGTAATGGCTGAGCTAAAGTTCGCCAGGGACTGATCGGTAAACCCACGGGCCGGGCCGAGGGCAGCGCCTGATCGCAAAGTGAGGAGGGCAGGAGAGGCGGCTAAGATCTGCTGAGCATTTCCGTCGACCGCAGTTGGCAAGTCTACATCGAAGCTATATGCCGCCTCAATGGCGAACGCAGCCTGTGCCGCCTGGAGCACGCCCGTGAGCCCGAAAATATCACTGCGATCAATCTCAATAGTGGGGCTCCGAGTTTCCGGCCGGAGACAAACTGGCAGAGCAATAGGGTCGAACGGAATATTGACTGCATCAGGCAAGTGGCTGAGATTGCCAAGAGCCGCGTTGACCTCCGGTGCCAGCACACTGCTCAGCGTGTCGAGAATTTCTCCGGTTCGCGGGGCATCAGAAGGGACGGTTTGTGGAAAACTCACGCGTAACTCGCACACATTACTGCTATTCCCCGTGATGACAACACCACTACGGCTTGCCAGCGAAGCCAATTGGGGATCGTTTAGTGCTTTTACTATGATGCGAGTAAGAGCAAAGTACAAATTGGCGCGAGCATCATTGGAGTCCGCCGCTACGGCCTGACTGAACGCAGCGTTGGCAGCATTCAGGTCTCCTATGCTTAGCGCGTCTAATCCCTGACACACTAAACTATCGGCAGCGCTTTTGCTGACGCAGGTGATAACAAAATTTTGTAAGCTTTCCTCCCAGCGAAGGTTGACGTTGGTACCAGTTTGGGGGAAATCGGATACCGTACACCCGCCACTGCGCCCGGTCAGAAACTCTGTCCCTAGCGTAGCAACAGTGAACGTCACATCGGCAAACTGAATATCGTCCGCAAAGGCCCGCACCCGGTGGGTGCCAT
>CAZAYE010000498.1:0-3716 GCA_964489255.1 uncultured Enterobacteriaceae bacterium | reverse complement strand
AGGCTCGGTGGTGTGGGGGCCGGGGAGGGCGACCTCCCTGGCTACCCGATTAGGCAAGATTCCCTTCGTTGGGCTTCATGCCTCAACCCAACCGACGCATTCAGGCAGCCTGTTCTTTGAGTTCACTCGGATGCAGTGAAAGATACTCTCTCACCTCCAGATTCATCCGATCAATTTCGGCGAGATATCCACCTGCCGATAACCGATAGTTCTGCGGATTGGTTTCGACTTGTCGGAGTTTTTCCACTTGTTGCTGAAAATATCTGATGCGTTCCTTCATCGCTTCAAGCTCTTGATCATTCCGAATCATCGTTAATTACCTCCACGATTCCACGTCGGGTTTTATCTCGTTTGGTTTGCCAGTGCTCCAGCGCCTCCTGCTCTACACCAATCGCCGCCCGCCGCCGAATCCAAAATACACTGGCACCCTCCACACTTTGCCCAGCCAGATGGTTGAAAATGATGGCGGCCTCCCCGCGCACCTGAGTGGAGTCAAACGCATCCTCCATGAGCAGAAAGATGTCTACATCCCCGGGGTCGGGTTTGGTCGTGACGAAGGAGCCAAACACGACAAATCTGGCCACTAGCCCGGTACTGACAGCCAGCTTATAGATGCGTTCCAGTCGCTGTCCTACGAGGCGTCGCTGTACGGTGCCGGTTCCGAAATGCTGGAGCACTTCAGCCAGCGTCGCCTGGTGAATCCCGACAGGCAAATCGCCGTTCTTGTCAAATTCCGGCCAGTGCTTCATTGGGTTCGTTTACTTTCTTTCGGAGCACGTGTGGGCCAAACGCCTGTTAGGCAGCATGGCTTTGAACAGACAGCAACGCTTTGCTTTTGTCCACTCTCCTTTACTGCCTTGTCCCTGCTTCGTGGCACGTTCACTTTAACCCCGCCTTGCGCAGAGCGGCAATCATGCGCTCGACTACCGCTGGATCTTTTTGGGGGAGCCCCTTTATAGACTCTAGAGACCAAGTGGGATTGAGCCGCAGGACCTCTGCCCCCTCAGCCCGCGCCTCTTCCAACCGGCCTAGCTCAACGTAACAGATCGTCAGGCCAAGGTGGGCAAGCGCAAAATCGGGATTGAGGGTGAGAGCTTTCTTCAAGGGAGCAAGCGCCTCTTCATACCGCCCCGCCACATAATAGGCATTGCCTAAGTCTGATAGATAGAAGGCCGGATAATGGGGATTGAGACGCATCGCCTTCTCGATCAAGCCGATGGCTTCTTCCGGCCGTCCAGTGAGAGACAGAATTTGCCCCAGACGCCAATAGCCCTCAGCAGCGTTAGGAACGAGAGCGATGACCCGCTGGGCCTCAACGATAGCCTGGTCATATCGCTTTTTCCACACATAGACCACGACCAACATCTCGTGGGGCCCGGGCAGGGAGTTATCCAGAGCAACGACCTTTTGCGCCAGTGCCAAGGCCCGTTCCAAAGTTAGGGTGGGATCTTTATTCCATTGAAAGAGCCACTCGAGAAAGTAGGTCCGACCCAGTTGCGTGTACGCCTCGGCATACATCGGGTCCAACTCGACAGCTTTCTCAAACATCGGCCGCGCCTGCTCATTCGCCTCTCTCTTTGCCTCGTATACTGCGCGGAGAACAGACTCCGTCCCGCGCAAGTAGGCGTCATAGGCCTCCAGGTTGTCTGTGGTTTTGCGTACCAGAAACCCTTGTTCCCATACCGAGAGCTGAAGTTTCAGCGTCGTGACGATCTTCTGCACGATCTCATCTTGCAGGGCAAAAATGTCTTTCAGTGGCCGGCCATAACGCTCGGTCCACAGATGATGGTCGGTGGATGACAAACAACCCGGAGAGCTTGGAGAGTGCGCTGGTTAGATCTTCGGTGATGCCGTCGCTGAAATATTCTTGCTTTGGGTCTTCGCTCATGTTGACGAAGGGCAGGACGACGATGGAGGGTTTGTCCGGAAGCGGCAGCGCTGCCGGCGCGGCGTCAGTCCTAAGTGCTGAGTCCCGAGTGCTGAGTGAGGAATACAAGAAATACCGTCCGGTTACAATTCCTCCTGCAAGGAGCACCAACCCTACCACTGCCACTTGGTGCGCAGGGCGCACCCTACGAGAAAGCTTCAGACGCTGGACCTGTAAGGTTTGCCGCCAGCCCGTAGGCTTCTCAAGCAGCAGCGCATACACCAGCTCGCGCTGGGCAATGTTCTTCAACTTCGGTCGGCCCAGCGAGATGACCGTGCCGAGCGGGAGCTTCTTTTCTACCTCGCGGTAGACCACCTGCGAGAGACAGATCGTATCTGGGGCAGCCAGTGCTTGCAGCCGCGAGGCCACATTCACGCCATCGCCGAACACATCACCATCCTTCTGCACGATGTCGCCCAGATGAATGCCGATGCGGACATGGATCTGCTCAGTTCTCTCTTTCTCGGCGTTGTAAGTACGGAATTGGGCGTGAATGTGCTGCGCACACTGCACGGCGTGGACCACCGAGGGAAAGTCCACCAGGAAGGCATCTCCCACAGTCTTGATGACCGTACCATGATGCTGGACCACGGCCTGCTGGATGAGCTGGTTATGGATCTCCAGCAGCCGCAGCATACGGGCTTCATTGGTGCCCATCTGGCGGCTAAAGCCCACGATGTCAGTAAACATGATCGCGGCTAGTCGCCGAATCTCCGTCTGCACCGCGCTGCCGGTATCGTCCTTCATAGGTCCGGATTATGCTTCTGGCGTTGCGTTACTGTCAACTATCCACGGTATGCGGGCTAACGATTGCAGCTAAGGGGTTAGGAGCGAAGAGACTGGTCCCTCTTCGGCCGCCCTGTTAGGCTGCTGTCCTAGTCTATCCTTGTACAGCCACTCGTGAAATGAGAGGTCTGATAGCCGTTGCTGGTGAGTCGGTCGTTGTAACAACTTGTCTCCGTGGCAGAGGAAACAGCGGGATTTACCGCAGCCCCATACACGCTGACCTTTACGAAATCGGCCGGGCTGGAATTCACAGGAACAACGTACCGAAGCTTCATCATGAGGTGAGAGATGGCAGTGCCAAACCCGAAGTGTACGCTCTCGTTCCTGCGCCGCTCTTTTCACTTTACTACCTCAGCTTTCCCAAAAAGCTTCTTAAATAACCTTTCAGATTCCTTCAGACCTTCTTCGGTGAGAATTACTGACTTAGCTTTGCCTACCGGATTGGAGATATAGCCTTTCTCATGAAGCCGGTTCATGGCCTCCCAATCGAATGATTTCCACGCTCGCGCTCCGTCGTGTAACGTCAAATAAAGAAGCGCAAGCACAGCTTCATCAACTTTATCTGGGTCGTAATCCATTGATCTTATGCTTCCGGTGATGCAAGGCCATGCCGAACGCTCCGGCTCAGGGGCAAGGCCCCCAACCGAGACTGTTCAGGTTCACCCGTATCCGCCACGGGGGCCTTGTCCCGTGCAGTCGATTGTGTACGCCCGGCATGGGCGTGGGGGTGGGGGTGGAAGTCCCCGGTAGGAGGTTCGCCTTCATGGAGAAAGCATGCCATGAGGCTAACTACGAGTCCACGGCAAGGGCGTCACCGCGAGGGGGAGTCTGCAGGAAGCCGGCGATGGCACGGCGAGGCGAGGAACACGAACGACCGAGCAGGCTCACGTCCCGCGGACGAGGTGGCACTACACACCGAAGTCCGGTGAACCCCGGGAGCGGGTCAAGGTCGCGCCTGTGCACCGACCCCTCCCGCTCTTCTCCGGGGAGAGCTGCTCTGTGT
>CAZAYE010000497.1:0-3728 GCA_964489255.1 uncultured Enterobacteriaceae bacterium | reverse complement strand
CCCCGCAATTTGGCCAAGAGTGTGACGGTTGAATAAACCTCATAGGGTTCTTGTGGGTGTTGTACACAAACAATAAACCTGTAAACCAGACAACAAAGTTGGATACTAGGCAATAAAGTTGGATACTGAATGGTGAGGGGCGGCAGGGGCGGCAGGGGTCGCTGGCCTAAAGTAGAGGGCACAATGGCCGCTACCCCAGCCTTTCTTCAGCCATTCTTTACCCTGATTGGTTGCTTACAGGGATTAAGCCAAAACGGTCAAACCAAGAAGAGGGTGCTAGATGCCACAGTTAGTGATCACTAAGGGAGATAGGTTCCGCAAGGAATTGGTCTTTGCTGACGCGGATATTATTACGATTGGCCGGGCTCCAACCAATGACATTGTCCTCCCTGACCCGAGCCGGAGGGTTTCCCGCTGTCATGCTGCCATTGTCCGGGCGTCGGAGCCGCAAGAGTGCTATTTCATCCGTGATCTTGGCAGCCTCCGCTCGACCAAAGTGAGGGGAGAGGCCGTCTACCAAAAGCCCCTGCAAGAGGGGGATGTGATCGACATAGCGGACTATGAGCTAATCTACTGCTCCCGGGCGACCGTGGAGGAAGAGGGAGAGGAGGAAGTCGAGCTGATTGTGGTTCGGAAAAGAGGGGAAGACAAAGCTGAGGATCGGGGCAGAGAAGCCGCAGCGAAAAGCACAGTGCTGTTTACCCACCAGGAACTCCTGAAAGAGATTCCACTTGTCTCAGCAAGAAGGGAGGTTGTCGAAGAGCTGCTGAGGAGGGCGAAAGCGGTTTCTGATCTGGGTGACCTCTTTGAGGAGCTGATGGAGCCCATCCTCCGTGTCTTGATCGTAGACAGGGGATTTGTGGGGCTATTTCGGGAAGGTCACCGGGGCACCTACATAGATAAATACGGGATCCTGCGAAACTATGGGATGCTTCGAGACGATAGACAAGGCCAGGACGCGGAATAGAGGGTGAATCATGAGCAAATGGAGCTGGGTCTCACGTCTGTTAGGTCGGGAGCCTTCAGAGCAGGCGAAAGCGAAGCCACCCATGCCATCCCGAGGCCACCTACAACCGCGGACTGATGTTTTGGCGGTCGGGCAAGCTGGACGACACCGTTCTACTCAGGGAGTTGAGGGGGAGCCGTGAGTCGCACCCAGCAAATTGGCTCGACGACTACCTTATAGCGTTGGTTCACTTGGAGCGCGACGATCAGGAAACAGCGATCAAAACGCTAGAGGGTGTGCACGAGAAAGAGGCAAGCCGGGAGGAAGTGCGAACCGTCCTGGCAGTGGCTAGAGAGCGCCTGTCCCAGTCGAAGAGGCTCCTGCGAACCTTCGAAGGGGACACATCGCATAGGGTGAACTCAGTGCATCTGAGCCTAGATGGGCGCTATGCTCTGTTAGGAGGGAGCTATTACGACACGCTGAAGCTGTGGGAGGTAGAGACAGGGCGCTGCCTGCAAAGTCTCGAAGGGCACACCGATAACGTCTGGTCGGTGTATCTGAGCCCAGACAGTCGGTACGCCCTGTCAGGGAGCGATGACAAGACACTCAAGCTGTGGGACTTAGCAACGGGTCGTTGCCTGCGGACCTTCGAAGGACACACGGGCAGAGTGAACTCGGTCTGTCTGAGCTCGGACGGGATGTATGCCTTGTCGGGGAGCTGGGACAGTACACTCAAGCTGTGGCAAGTGGGATCTCCGAATCACTACTGGTCGCCTGTCGTCCTGAGCCGGGTAGCGACGAGTGAGAGGGTTCTCATGGCCCAGAGTACATACCTGCGCGAATTGGAGGAGGCACAGGAGGCGCTTGGCTCGGGAGATGCGGTCGCATCCGCAAACCACGTCCGAAAGGCGCGGTCGCAACCTGGATACAGCCGCGGCGCCCAGGCTATGAATGCCTGGGCCGCACTTTATGTGCGGTTACCCCGCAAAGCCTTTGGTGGAGGATGGGAAGAAGTCACTTTCGAAGGGCACGTGAAGGGAGTGAACTCAGTCCATCTGAGTTTGGACGGGCGGTATGCCCTATCGGGGGGTTTTGACACGACGCCTAAGCTATGGGAGGTGGCCACCCCGGCCGTTGCCTGCAGACTTTCAAAGAGCACCTCGATAAACTTCCACTGACCTCTAAGGCCTTGGAAGAATTGGCTGAGACACGCGAAGCGTTTGCTGTACGCCCATCTGGTGGGCTGCAGAGCGCTATTATCAAGAGGATAGCCAACCGGCAAGCTGGCAGCTCATTCGACGAGCTGGCGTGGCGCGTCTCGCAGCGCGACCTGAGGTACAAAGTGCAATCGATGCCGCCCTACAAGTTCTCAGTCAGCTAGAGGTTGCTGCCAGGAGGAAGGTTCAGTAGAACAAAAGGAGGCGGCACTATGGCAACCAAGAAGAAGAGGAACATCGCCAAGGAGATACTCGAAGGCTTGGAGGAGATAAAGGCCCATTATGAGGGAAAGATCACGCTCCGAACCCATAAGGTAGAGAGGCCGCCACTTCCGGAAGTCGATGCCCGGCTGATCAGGGAGACGCGCGAACGGCTTCAGCTCTCTCGGGGAGTCTTTGCGCGTCAGCTCCGGGTCAACGAGAGGACGTTAGAAAAGTGGGAGCAAGGGCGGGCAAAGCCGAATAGACAAGCTGCAGCTCTTATTCTGATGGTTCGCAAGTTTCCTGACACCCTAAAGCGTTTAGAGCAATTGGCTGCTTGAAGAAGATCAAGTCCATTACGCTGTGGTATAGCACCTAGCTGTTGGAAACCTCTTTTGCACAGGGGAGCTGTCTGGTAGCTTGGCCTTTTCAGTATCCAACTTTATTGTCTGGCTCATGAGGTGAATGGGAGGTCGGCAAACATCCAGTGTACAACTTTACTTTTCTCGTTCCATTACGGAGTCCATGAGTTTTTCATATCTTGCGAGTGCCGTGAGTGTACAACTTTATTCTCTATGTACAGGGGAAACGCCCATGCCTTCTGACCTTCAGCAGCTTCTCGCTGAACTCGCTCGCACGCCGTCGCTGGTCTGCACGGTGGGTCGTGAGGGCGCGGTCAGTGAACTTTTCCTTGACGGCACGCCTCAGAAAGTCGAGTTCAGCGACTCTTGGGCCACCGTCGAATTCTCCGCCTGGCACATCCACATCGATCTGGGCACAGTCGTGCACGTACGCTTTGCTGAAGCGCCAGGGCATGACAATTCAGTGAGCGCTTTTATCACGTTCGACGATAATGCGGGGAAACCGGTGCTACGCTTCTACTTTCCCCATCCCAGCCACACGTACAAAACGTACACCTCAGAGGAACTGGCGCTGTTTGGACAATTTAAGGAACGGTACGGAGAGGGGCTGAGTATTAGGGGGTAGACCCAATCCCTACTTAATTCCTGCCAAGTCACGGGCGTAGGCCGCAGCAGTGCTGAAGTCGTACTCTCGGTAGGTTTGAATCTTCTCAGCTTCCAGCGAGCCCTCGGCGTGAACTGCCAGGACCTCTTGATAGCCACCAAAGTCTGAGGCGGTCAGATCAGAGATGAGGTTCAGCATCCGCAAGCGGTGCTCAGTCGGAATGCCTTTCTTGCCGCCGAGATACTTCCGGAGGTAGGGACCAGTTGCTTCACTGCGCCAGTCCTCGATGCTCGGGCCGGTCACCAGGAGCCCGCCACTAACGTCTTGCACCATCTGCACGGCGTTGTGATAGTTAGACGCAAACTGGTATTTGGCAACATTGGTTAGCAACGTGTTGG
>CAZAYE010000496.1:0-3731 GCA_964489255.1 uncultured Enterobacteriaceae bacterium | reverse complement strand
AACTGATAGCCAATCCCTAAGCGTGGCCGCGGATCAGCAGCAGCGATGTATTCAGCAATCTCGACCACATGTGAGACGGTGCCGCCATCAGTACCGCCGGAAAGGAGGATCATGTCAGGCCTGAGGTGACGGATACGCTCAATTTTTTCATAGCTCGGTCGGCCGTCGTTCGAGGCCAAGACATCCATGACGATCGCGCCGGCACCGAGAGCACAGCGCTGAGCGCTTTCCGCGGTCATTGCCTTGACCACGCCGGTGACCATCATCTGCAAGCCACCACCGGCGCTGCTGGTGGAAATGTAAATGTCCACACCAGTCGTGCCGTTCGCTGGGGTGAGGATACGTTCGCCATCAAGAATTTTGCGGCCAGAGAGTTCCTCGACTTCTTGAATAGCGTTGAGGACGCCGCGAGTCACATCCTCGTACGGCGCTTCGACGGTGGTTGGTGCTTCGCCGCGATGGGTCTGGCGGTATTCGTTCCCGAGCTTCTGAATGAGGATTGCCTTGGTGGTCGTGCTCCCGCAATCGGTGGCAAGAATGACGCGGAGGTCCTGAGGATTCATGTGGAGGGTGTTGCCTGTTCCTGAATTATCGCAATCAACCGGGGGACACTGTCACGTCGTTCCAGTATAACAGCCAACCGTTCCATCTCTGTTGTGTTACAAACCAGTTCGAGAAAGGGTCTGAGCCCGTGCAACACTTGACTGCCGAGGAAGTTAAGCGGCCCCAGCGATTCAAGGAACAGCAGCGCAGGCATAGTCATGCCACGTTTAGCAATGAGGTGAGCCACCTTCTCTAACAGCGCGAGGTCTTCGGGCGCAAACGCTGACTCGGCTGGCGTCAGAGCAAAGGCGTGGGCAAATTCTTTGCGGAGCTTCCCCCAGAGATTCACACGGTCTGTATGGCAGATTTGTTTTCCCCGGGCAATTCCCTGTCTGGCTGACCGCTGATAGCTGACCGCTTCCCCTTTGTGTATGATGACCCCACTTTTCCTCCTAGAGGTACGAACATGGCCAACGTATATGACATCATCATCATTGGTGGAGGAGCCGCCGGTTTCACTGCTGGACTCTACGCTGCGAGGGACCGCTGCCGGGCGTTGTTGCTAGAACGTTTCTCAGCCGGCGGTCAGGTGCTGAACTGCGAGCATATCGAGAACTATCCCGGCTTCCCCGAAGGAATCGCTGGTTACTCCCTAGGTCCGTTGCTTCAGCAACAAGCGACGAACCTTGGGTTGGAAATGAAACTGGCCGAGGTGCATGAAGTGAGGCTCGATGGCGAGACGAAAATCTTGCAAACCGACGAGGGCGAGATACGTACTAAAGCACTGGTCGTCGCCAGCGGATCGAGCTTCACCCAATTGGGCATTCCTGGCGAGGACGAATTCCTGGGAAATGGAGTGTCACATTGTGCTTCGTGCGACGGTGCGTTTTTCATGGATCAGCCGGTCGCGGTGGTTGGCGGTGGTGATGCTGCGCTGGATGAGGGGATGCATCTCACGCAATACGCTTCACAAGTCACGATCATCCACCGCCGTGATCAGCTGCGTGCCTGCCAGCTCTTACAGGAACGAGCGCGAACCAAGGAAAAGCTCGCGTTCCGATGGGATACCGTCGTGTGTGCGATTGAAGGAGAGGGAACGGTTCAACACCTCCAACTTGAAGATGTGAAAACTGGTGAGCGGACGCAGATGGACGTCAGTGGCGTGTTTCTTTATATCGGCCTGACGCCAAATACACAGTTTCTCAGCGGTCTCGTGCCGCTCAATGAGCGTGGTCAGATCATCACGGACCTGTCGATGCGCACAGCCGTACCTGGCATCCTGGCCGCTGGTGATATCCGGCATGAATCGTCTCGTCAACTCATATCTGCCGCGGGAGACGGAGCGACGGCGGCGCTGGCTGCGGTACGTTACTTACGAATAGGGGAGTGGACGGGAGATAGGAACTGAGAGGGAAAGGACAGAAAGAAAAAACTAACGGCGGATCGCTGGTTGTCGATTGCTTTAGGAGGACATCATGGCGGAAGTATTTACTGAACTTACTGATCGATTCATCGATTTCGTTCGCCAGCAAAAAGTCTTTTTCGTTGCCACTGCACCGTCGGACCTGAACCAAACAGTCAATGTTTCTCCTAAAGGGTACGAGTGCCTGCGCATCCTCGACTCCAAGACGGTCGCCTATTTCGATTTCCCCGGTAGCGGCAATGAAACCGCTACCCATATCAAGGACAACGGTCGGTTGACGCTGATGTTTTGCAGCTTCGGTCCTAGGCCGATGACCTTGCGGCTCTACGGCAAGGGAGAAGTCATCGAGCGCAAGACCGAGCGTTTCCAAGCACTGCTCAAGCAGTACGGCGAGGGAGTGATCCCTTGGATTCGCCAACTCATCATCTTGCATCTTGATGAAGCCCGCACCAGTTGCGGCTATGCGGTGCCGCAGTTCGAGTTCGTCGCGGAACGACCGACTTACCGGCGTTATTGTGAAGAAAATGCGCCTAAGGGCAAGTTAGATGAGTATATGTAAGGTATGCATCTCACCCAATACGCCTCGGCGAGCGAGTAAATGGATCAGGCAAGCAAAAGCCCGCTGAGAGGAAAGAAGAATATGAATGCCATCAAGCTTCAAGTTATTATTCCGGAGAGTCGAGAACTGAAAATTACCTTGCCGCCTGAAGTGCCGCCGGGGGCGGCTGAGGTTATTGTGTTGACCGAAGCCGTA
The DNA here is from genome assembly GCA_964489255.1 of uncultured Enterobacteriaceae bacterium. Taxonomy (GTDB): domain Bacteria; phylum Desulfobacterota; class Binatia; order Bin18; family Bin18; genus CAZAYE01. Next base: position 1,011 of record CAZAYE010000496.1, on the reverse strand, counting down.
CCGGAACCCCCTCCAGGAAGCTGGGAGCGCATAAGGCAGTTTCTGGATCGTACCCCACCAGCTCAGCCGGGGCGGTCTAAAGAAGAGATTGATCAATATTTAGCTGAGGAGCGCGCGAGCTGGGGAGATAATGAGTGAAAGTCTACTTGGATAGTTGCATCGTCATCTACATGATCGAAGGCAGCCCGCAGAATCGGGCTGCGGTCGAGGCGGTGCTCCAAGCCCATCAACCGACTGCCACGGTGATTTCCGATCTCGTGCGTCTAGAGTGCAGGGTTGGCCCACTCCGCAACGGGGATCACGTGTTGCTCGAACGATTCGATAATTTCTTCGCAAGTGCAGCTGTAGTGCCGCTAGGTTCAGCAGTCTATGATCTCGCTGCTGAACTCCGTGCTCTGCACCGTATCAAGACGCCAGATGCAATTCACGCCGCAGCGGCTATCTTTCACGGCTGCGACGAGTTTTGGACCAATGACCGTCGGCTTGGTGCACTTGAGCCTCGCATTTCATTGCGTGTGGTTCCGGAGCCAGCCTCCTGAAGGAAATATGGTAAACTGCTAGAGTTTTGAGCTGACTGCTGATAGCTGATTGCTGACAGCTGATTCTCACTTCAGTCCCGCCTTGCGCAGGGCGGCAAACACCCGCTCGAATATTGCTGGATCTTTGTAGAGGATCTTCCACCCCACCACTACTTCCGGAGAGAGCTGGGGATTGATTCTTCTGACTTCCGCCACCGCCGCCCGGGCTTCTGCGTGCCGGTCTCCCTCCGTATAGATGACAGCTAAGTAGAGGTAGGATGGCCAGAAATCTGGATTACGAGCCAGGATTTTCTTAAATGTTGCCTCTGCCTCTCCATACCGCCCCGTGAAAAAATAGGCCTCGCCTAAGTGGTATGGGTAATAGAATGGATAATGCGGGTTCAAGCGCAGCGCCTGCTCTAGCGCTTTAATAGCTTCCTGCGGCCGCCCCGCATAGCCCAGCACATGCCCGAGACACACATAACCGTACGCA
>CAZAYE010000495.1:0-3731 GCA_964489255.1 uncultured Enterobacteriaceae bacterium | reverse complement strand
GGCGAAACCGCTCCCCCCAGATCGGCATCTCGCGGGTTCCATGTCCTCTGATGACGAACTCTTTGCTTCCCTCAATCTTGTCGTAGATCTGCCAGAAGAGAAATACGCCTTCGTGGTTTTTGCTAAGCTGCGTGAGGTCTGTCGGTTGAACATTCAGCACGCTGGCCGATGGACCGTCACCTTTGCCTGCAACTCCGTGGCAAGTTGCACAGGAACGTTGAAACTCCCGTTTTCCTGCCTCTATGACGCCTTGCTCTTGTGCCAATCCCAGCTTCGATCCAATCCCAAGCACACTCGCTACTGTCAGCGTGATAACCATCCCCCCATTAAGAATCGCTCCACGAGCCGTCATGTCTTCCTTTCCTCCTTCTCAGTGTGGAAACGACATTCTTACCCTGATTCGCTTGCTCTGTCTTCCTCTATGGCAGCGGAGTGGAGAACTTCCTTTTCCTTCCTGATCTCTCTCTGAATAGATCGTTCATTTGGAGCAAGGGGAGTGCCAAGACCTCATCAATGGCCGACTCTGAGTTTTTTTGCTCAATCTTAGACGTGGGTCTTCACTGATTCTCATTTCCGAGAAGTCACAGACCCAAAGATTGGCAGATTTGAGAAAAACCTCGGTTGAACAAAATAAAATCTCTGGCATTGCTTTTGCCAAGCAGTACTGTGACAACTAAAAAAATTGGGCGTTGTTCCATACCAGAAAAATGATTATTGGAGGGAGTTTGTGGATACAAAATGGAGTCGGGTGATGGTGTTTGCGGCCACAATGCTGGTGGGAACAATTGCAAGAGGGGAATCCCAAGAATCAGCTCAGGGAGCACACCTCTTTCACCAGTACTGCGCCAGCTGCCATGGAGAAAAAGCTACCGGGAACGGTCCAGTAGCCCCTTATCTCATCGTTAAACCTGCGGATCTGACACGAATCGCGGAGCGTCGAGGCGGAGAGTTCCCTGACGACCAGATCCTACGTATCATTGCAGGAGAAGAAAACCCGCCCGGACATGGTACTCGGACGATGCCGGTCTGGGGTGAGCAATTGCAAGACGATGTGATCGGTGACGTGAGCAAGCCAGCGGTGGCGCGTGGGAGGATTGCCTTTCTCGTTGATTACCTAAAAACGATCCAAGGTGCTGCTGACAAGAAGGAGTTCGAGAATATTGTTATTCCCGGCAGCGGTCCTCGTCCCGGCCTGCCCTCAGGGCGGTAACATCATGCCCACAAGAAGTGCTCAAGTCGAGCAGAAGCGAGTCCTTGCTTCCACATCCACATATTTCCCGACACAGAGCGATTTGCCCGCCAACTTGGGCTCGCTGTAGAGATGAAAGTTGCCCGCGTCAATGTCCACCGCTTTCCTGACGGTGAGAGTCTCATACGTATTCATCAGGAGGCTTCTATGCTCCGCCTCAAACATCTGCGAATAGACACGCTGAGCGAACATGTCATCTTTATCCATAAGGAAGCCGTGCGTGCTGGGAATCTCGGTTTTCGACCGCTTGACCGAGTGCGAGTAGTCGAGGCAGAGCCCGCGAGCGGGAAGCCTCGCGAGGTCATAGGGATTCTCAATTTTTGTGAGGACACTCTGATAACGCCAGACGAGATCGGACTGTCGGAGGTGACCGCTCATGACCTTGGGTTGCCGGAGGGAGCACGGGTACAGGCAACTATCGCCCCAGCTCCTCGGAGTGTGGATCTGGTAAGAAGGAAACTCCAAGGGCACCGTCTCGACCGAGCCGCATTCGAGGCAATCCTGGCGGACGTGGTTCGACATCGGTACTCCAAGGTCGAACTTTCGATGTTCGTTTTAGCCTGCGCACTGAAGACTCTCGATCTGCAAGAACTCGTCGATTATACCCGCGCCATGATTGCAGCGGGTGCCAGCCTCAATTTCGGTCCTGGACCGGTCGTGGACAAACACTGTATAGGTGGGATCCCAGGGAATCGTACCACTATGGTGGTGGTGCCCATCCTTGTCTCACTTGGAGTTACTATCCCGAAGACGTCATCCCGGGCGATTACCAGTCCCGCCGGCACTGCCGACACCATGGGCGTCTTGGCGGAGGTCGCGCTCCCGCCGGCACGCCTGCTCCGGGTGGTTCAAGAAACCGGAGGTTGTATTGCTTGGGGCGGCGCACTGGAACTGGCCCCGGCTGATGACATTCTGATCACGGTTGAACGCCCGATGGAGATCGACACCGAGGCGCAGATGGTTGCTTCTATTTTGGCGAAGAAGATGACCGTAGGAGCGACCCATGTCCTCATCGATATCCCGATTGGCTCGACCGCCAAAGTCCGCTCACTCAGCGATGCGGAGCGACTGGCGAATCTCTTTCGTACAGTTGCTGAGCACATCGGTCTTCGCTTAGAAGCAATTGTCACGGAAGCGCGAGGGCCCATCGGTTGGGGAATCGGTCCCCGCCTCGAGGCACTCGATGTGCTTGCGGTGCTGCGGCGGGACGCCACGGCGCCTATGGACCTACGCGAGAAGTCGCTCTATGTGGCTGCCCGCCTCCTTGAAATTGCTGGAGTAGTCCCGCCTAGTCGTGGTTATCGAGCAGCCCAACAAGCGCTCGACTCAGGAGCAGCGGAGAAAGCTTTTCAGCGCATTGTTGCCGCTCAGGGAGCGATTGCCCTACCCTCTGAAGCGCCTTACCGGCGCATCATGCTCGCCCCTGCAGACGGTCGTATTCGTGAAATTGACTGTTGGGAGATTGCTCGCGTGGCGAAGCGCGCCGGCGCGCCGGCAAACCCCTCAGCAGGTGTCAGACTCCTCCACACGGTTGGTGACGTCGTTGCCAGAGGTGAACCGCTCTTCGAGATCCACGCTCAGAGTGAAGCGCAACTTGAGTTCGGTCGAGCCTATGCCGAAGCTCATCCTGAGATCGTACGGTTCGGGTTTTGAAGATGGATATAGTGATCTGTGTCGTCGCGTTTTCGACGTCCCATGCCTCGAGGCGCAACGGGACCGTCCTGGATAACAAGTAGAACAGGATAGCAGTGGAGTATGTAGCAACGAAAGCGCGTTCCTCGTCTGTATAATGGTATCTACAGGAAAAACCATGACGGGCAGGACTCTATTCCTGACCCTCACGGTGCATTGAGACCTGAGAAAAACCCTCAGAGAGATTGCTCTAAAGACTGGGAGCAGCGGAGAAAATCGCTTCACCAAAATCGCGTGAGAGCCCGCTGAATCTTGAAAGTGACATATATCCCCCTAAATAGGCTTCAGTCTACCTGAGACAGAATCAGGCTGCGAGCGGCAGAGTAGAGACTTTCGTTCTAGGGAAGGGTTGGACAGCCGTAAGAAAGACTGCGACGGCTTCCATCAGCCAAGCCATAGGTTGGATGTTGATGATTACGGGTGACATGGTCAGGCAATTGCTTCCACAAGCGCTCGATCACGTTTGCCTCTAGCGAATATGGGGAGGGGAAATGCAGCACCACGCGCTCGGCCAAGGAGGCCAGATGGCGCAGGGTCTGGCGCGACTTAGGGATGATGCAGTTATCGAGGATAAGGGGGTGCATAACAATTTCCTGATAACGCAGCAGCAAGGCGGGCGAAAAGTGGCCGTTCCCCCTTTGACACGCTCAGGGAGAACGGGGCGGGGGTTCACCTTTCCGACTACCTTTGGTCTGTGCACCTGTTGGGTGCCTCCTCTCGACGCACTGGGACGTAACGCATCCTCAGTTTTGCCAAGCCTGGAGGCACTTTTCTACACGCCTGGAGTTTC
>CAZAYE010000494.1:0-3741 GCA_964489255.1 uncultured Enterobacteriaceae bacterium | reverse complement strand
GATGAAGCAATCTCGAGCATCGTGCGCAGTTACACGCATGAAGCCGGCGTGCGCAACCTCGAACGGGAAATGGGGCGGGTTTGCCGCAAAGTCGCTCGCGCCGTGACTGAAGGGCAGACAGAGAAAGCCCTGATTACGCCAGCCAAGGTCGCTGAGTTGCTGGGCCCGGAGAAATATTTCGCCGAAGTGGCGGAACGCATGCAGGAGCCCGGGGTCGCGATTGGGTTGGCCTGGACCCCGAATGGTGGAGATATTCTCTTCATTGAGTCCACCCGCATGGCTGGCAAGAAAGGCATGACGATCACCGGTCATCTCGGGGACGTCATGAAAGAGTCAGCGCAAGCTGCGCTTTCCTATGTTCGCTCACGTGCTGACCGGCTGGGGATACCGCCAGACTTCTTTGAGAACTGTGATCTGCACATTCACGTCCCTGCGGGCGCGATTCCCAAGGATGGCCCCTCTGCTGGAATTACCATGGCCACTTCGCTCGCCTCTTTGCTCACTGGTCGGCCTGTACGCTCGCACCTAGCGATGACCGGCGAGATTACTCTCCGCGGGAAGATCATGCCGATCGGCGGCGTAAAAGAGAAGGTCCTGGCGGCTCGCCGTGCCGGGATCACGACGGTCATCTTGCCGAAACGGAACGAAAAGGACCTGGAAGACGTGCCAGTGAACGTACGGCAGGAACTGCAGTTCCGCTTCGTTGAAATCATGGACGAGGTTCTCGACTTGGCGCTTGAACCGGCGGCCATTCCAGTGGGTGCCAAGCCGCAAAGCTTTCAGCAGGCCACCGCCTCATCTTGAGGAGACGGAGAGCAAATCGCATGGCACCGACTCCAATCGATCAACTCCCGCTCTCTGGCAAGCATGTCTTTCTGCGGGTGGATTTTAATGTGCCGCTCAGCAAAAACGGCACCGTCAGCGATGACACACGCATCCGCGAGGCCTTGCCCACGATCCGCTATGCTGTTGCTCAAGGCGCGAAAGTCCTTCTTGCCTCTCATCTGGGCCGCCCGCAAGGAAAAGTAGATCCGGCCTTCAGTCTCAAACCGGCAGCAGAGCGTTTAGGGACGCTTCTCGGCTCCCCCGTGAAGCTTGCCCCTGATTGTATCGGCTCGGTAGTGCAGGAACGGGTGGCGTCCCTCTCAGCCGGTGAGGTCCTGGTCCTGGAAAATCTCCGGTTTCACGCTGAAGAAGAAAAGAACGAGTCTGGCTTCGCTCGGGCGCTCGCCTCCTTGGCAGATGTCTACGTCAACGACGCCTTCGGTTCGTCACACCGGGCGCACGCCTCGGTCGTCGGCATGGTCCAACACTTTGCCAGTAAAGGGATCGGTTTCCTCATGCGTAAGGAGATCGACGCCCTCTCGCGCTTGCTGGCGAATCCTGAAAAACCCTTCGTCGCAATTCTGGGCGGCGCCAAGGTCTCGGATAAGATCGGCCTAATTCGTAGTCTGCTGTCACGCGCCAACCCGATCATCATTGGTGGGGCCATGGCGTATACCCTACAGAAAGCCCAAGGGATTGCCACAGGCAAGTCTCTTGTAGAAGCCGACAGAGTGGGAGAAGTAACCGCCATGCTCGCAGAAGCGGACCGGCGTGGGGTGACGATCCTCCTCCCTCAAGACCATGTCGTTGCCGCAGCACTCCAAGCTGGGGTCCCTTCTTCAACAACGCCCGGACGAGAGATTCCCAGCGACCAGCTTGGCGTCGATATTGGACCACAGAGCATTCAAGCCTTCAGAGCCGCCGTTCAGTCTGCACACACGATTTTATGGAATGGCCCGATGGGGGTGTTCGAGATTTCACCTTTTGATCGAGGGACCCGCGCTCTGGCTGAGGCAGTAGCCGCCACCTCCAGCTTTAGCGTCGCCGGCGGCGGAGATACCGTCGCAGCCATCACCCAAGCTGGATTGGCGGAGAAGATCAGTCATATCTCAACCGGGGGTGGCGCATCTCTGGAATTTCTCGAAGCTGGGGACCTCCCCGGTTTAGCGGCGTTGAGAAACAACACGTGAGTAACTGCGACAACTGATAAGGGACCACCGTCTAGCCCTCATCTCATACCGATTTGCCCTCCCTTTACAGGGAAGGAAGAGGAAAGCCCCCTACTCGGTAGAGGTGCAGTTTGCACCTCTCAGGTACTCTCCAGTCGTTCCGAATATAGCACCACGCATTGGTATTGGTTTCTCGTGTAGGGGCGAGGCGTTGCCTCGCCCTCCGGAGGGCGACCCACCGGGTCGCCCCTACCCACCACAAGCGCTTCGCGAAACTGCACCACCACCCCTCCTCCTGCGTCTTCCCTGCGCAGCGCTTTTCTGCTACACCGTGCTCGCACCTCTCTGTGGGGGGAAAGGAGGAGCACACTATGCAGAGGGCACGCGCGGGGAGTCTTGGGGTCTCTATTCTCTTTCCATGCTTTTTTCTTCTCATCTTCCCATACCGTTCAGCAGCAGAGCCAAAGGCTGCTTCTTCGGCGAAGAAGGCCGCCAAATCTGCTGCTGTCGCAGCCACTAAACCTACCAAGCCCAAACCCGCAACTCCTCCCGAGCCAGAATTCACCGAAGACGCCGCCCTCGCCAGTTTCGATATTTTTACCATTGAATGGATGAAGAAACTCTCTCGGGCCGAAGAGTTTCGCCGCACCCAGGACGTGAAAGTGTCCGAATCTCCAGAGGGGTTTTTGGCTGAGTATATCGGCTATTTTCCTCATCGTTACATCATCGTCAAAAAGACCGACTCAAAAGACACGCCTTTCGTTGGTATTCTTACCTATTATGAAAAGACTATGCGGTGCACCGGGAAAACCAAAGAAGAGGCGCTCCAGGGGCCCTTCCAGCCAGCCAGCTCGCTGCAGGTCTCAGAGATCTTTCGCTTTACCAAAGGCAAATGGGAATACTGACTCTCGGAGGAATACATGACAGCACCCCGGCGTTGGCTCGTCGCCGGTAGTGTGTGCATCACCCTCGTGGTGGGGGCACTACTGCCGGTCCAGGCTGAAGACCAAGTCTGGAAAGTCACGCAAGAAACTCTCTCGAACGGTCTGACCGTCGTGCTCCTTGAAGACCATCGTGCCCCGGTTGTGACCCTGCAAATGTGGTACAAAGTGGGCTCGCGCAATGAGCGGCTTGGCATCACTGGCATCTCGCATTTGCTCGAACATTTGATGTTCCGCGGCACCCCGAAGTACGGGCAGGGTGAATTCTCCCGGCTCGTACAAGAACGAGGGGGTTCGCACAACGCTTTCACCGGCGAAGACAACACCGTCTATTTCGAAAACGCCGCCGTCCAGCACCTTGATCTGCTGCTCGAGCTTGAAGCCGATCGGATGGCCAATATGACGCTTGATGACACCGGATTTGCCGCGGAAAAGAAGATTGTCATGGAAGAGCGACGCATGCGCACGGTGGACGAACCCGCCGCCGAGTTGATGGAGCAGGTCAGCGCTGCCGCCTACACTGCTCACCCGTATGGCTGGCCGGTGGTCGGCTGGATGAATGACCTGGAAGCAATCACGCTGGAGGATGTGAAACACTATCGTCAGGTGTTCTACGCGCCGAACAACGTGCTTCTGGTGATTGCAGGAGACGTCACTCCCACTACTTTGCTCCCCAAGATCAAAACCCTCTTCGATGGAATCCCCGCGGGGACGCCCGCACCAGCAGTGACGGCGGTCGAACCACCACAGCGCGGCGAACGCCGCGTGACCCTCAAGCGTCCAGCTTCTTTGCCTGTCTATGTGGC
>CAZAYE010000493.1:0-3744 GCA_964489255.1 uncultured Enterobacteriaceae bacterium | reverse complement strand
AACTCCGGCCACGGCTTTTTCATGTGAATGAAGTCGTGCGGCAGACCTGGGAGGCGTTGGGAGAGCGGCGCCCCTCCCCGGACGTGGAAATTCTGCTGGAACTGACCCCAGATTTACCACCGCTCTGGGGCGATCCTGATCAACTCCACCAGGTCTTCCTCAATCTTTGCGTGAATGCCCTGCAAGCGGTCGGTACGACCGGACAGGTCATCCTCAGGACCCAACCTTGCTCACGTGATAGCGGGCAGGTGAGGAACGGAGTCGAAGTGGTGATCGCGGATACCGGAACCGGTATTGCTCCCCAGGATCTGGCGCGGATTTTTGAGCCCTTCTTTACGACCAAGAGTATGATGGACGGTACCGGACTGGGTCTAGCGATCAGTCGTGAGATTGTGATGGGCCATCACGGGGACATTCGCGTGGAGAGCACGCTGGGACACGGGAGTCGCTTCATTGTGTCACTGCCGCGCGCCAACGAGGCAGGCGCACGCGAGCAATCGCCGGCGCGGCTGTGAGGGAGAATCGTCATGGAACCAATGGCACGCATGCATAGGGGACGTATTCTTGTGGTCGATGATGACCAGGAAATGGGAACCTACCTGGCTGATTTACTCAGTGACGCTGGCTATACGGTCGAAGCCTGCACCTCAGGATCCGAGGCGCTGGCCGCCGTGGAGCAGGTGCGGCCAGACCTCCTCATCACTGACTTGGTGATGCGGACGATGCCAGGGATGGAAGTCTTACGCGCGGCGAAGCAAAAAGACCCGGATCTCGCCGTGCTGATGATCACCGCCTTTGGCACCGTCGAAAGCGCAGTGGAGGCGATGCGGCTGGGGGCGTTTTATTACCTGATGAAACCCTTCGACAACGACGACCTGCTGTTACTGGTGGAACGCGCCCTGCACGAAAAATATCTCCGCACCGAAGTACAACGTCTGCGACGGGAGGTTGAAGTCCATTATCATTTCGACCAAATCATCGGCAAAAGCCTGGCGATGCAGCGGGTGTTTGATCTCATTGCGCGGGTCAAAGATAGTACGGTGAACCTGCTGATTACAGGTGAGAGTGGCACCGGGAAAGACCTGATTGCCCGGACCATCCATTATCAGAGTGTCCGCAAGCAGGCGCCGTTCGTCCCAGTGAACTGCGCCGCTATCCCTGAACAGCTCCTTGAGAGTGAACTATTCGGCTACGTGCGGGGTGCCTTTACCGATGCCCGGCGCGATAAGCGCGGACTGTTTGTCGAAGCAGACGGCGGCACCCTCTTTCTCGACGAGGTGAGCGAACTGCCGTTGCTGTTGCAGGCCAAATTGTTGCGCGTGCTGGAAGACAAGGAAGTGCGGCCCCTGGGGGCGACGAAGAGCGAGAAGGTCGATGTTCGCATTGTTGCCGCGACCAACCGTAACCTGAGTCGTGCCGTAGGCGAGGGGAAATTCCGCGAGGACCTCTTCTATCGGCTCAACGTGGTCGAGATTGTCGTGCCACCCTTGCGGGAGCGACCGGAGGATCTCCCCCTATTGATTCAGCACTTTATGACGCAGTCCGCGCAAGCGGCACAGGCGCGGCGGCTTTCTCCTGAGGCCTTGCGTATTCTCCTCAACTACCCCTGGCCGGGCAACGTGCGTGAGCTGGAGAATATCATAGAGCGCGCCTTAGTCCTGTGTCAGGAGGAGGAGATCACCAGGGCGGAACTCCCGGAGTATCTGACCGGCAGCCAACCTCACGCCTTAGGTCTGCACACAGCTCTGCTGCGCCGTGCCTCTCTTGCGGATCTGGAACGTGAATACATTCTGCTCGCGCTAGAGTGGGGCGAAGGGAGAAAGAAAGACGTTGCTGACCTCCTCGGCATTGACCGCCGCACGCTGTATCGTAAGCTGCAAGAATACGGCCACGCGGGTAGGCATGGAGAAGAGGTTTCGCAACACTGATAGTACAGGCATAGGGCTGCCTCTGCAGCAGTTAACTGGCGCACCTGCCTTCTTTCGTCCTCTCATGAATTGTGACAGTGAGCCCTCGCTGCACCCTTGGAGGGGACGATAGAAGAGGATCTTCAGGCGCTTTGGCGGTGTTCAGCGGGACCGCCCACCTGAGTCAAGTTCCGCGCGGTGTTGATCAGCCCTACATGGGAGAAGGCCTGGGGGCAGTTGCCCACAAGCCGGCGTCTTCTTTCGCCGCCTTAAGGCACGGCTAGGAGCCCCCAAAGCCATTACCGCCACCGCCCACAAACTGGCCCGCCTCGTCTATCGCCTGCTCAAGTACGGCGAAGACTATGTGGCCCAAGGGATGGCAGAGTACGAGCAAGCCTACCGCGAACGGACTCTCCAGCACCTGCTGCGCAAGGCCAAAGCGTTAGGGCTATAAACTGCTCCCGATAACCGCCGCCGCTTCACAGGAGACGCTGCCATGACCCTCACTGCTTGAGCGGAGTTCCTTGGGAGGCCGCACCGCGGTAGCACATAGCTACACTCGTACTCGGTAAGCATGTTGGTCAGTACTGCAGGGTTTCCTGCCCACAATGAGGCTATAACCCAGATGCTCGCTACCGAAAATCCGCTCTGATTCCAAAACCCTCTGCAATCCCTGTATTCCCCACCGCTTGAGAATCTTTACGCCCGTGCGAAGGTATCCCCACACGCCCAGTCTCTTCCTGAACTCCCTCGTCCAGGTGGGTATCAGATGGGATTTGTCGTAAATCCTGACTTCTTCCAGCCCCGCCTCTTCAAACCTGCGCCCCCAGCCTTCAAGCGTCTCTGGCTGCTCCTCTTCGAGCTCAGCCAGCCTGCGCTTCAACTCTTCCGGGGGTTGTTGACGCCAGCACAGGTCGTGAATGCCCACGTAACCTCCAGCCCTGACGACCCGGATCATTTCGCAGAGTGCCTTCTTTTTATCGAAGTGGCAAACCGCGCACTCTGAGAGCGCTACATCAAAGGAGGCGTTCTCGAAAGGCAGATGGTGAGCATTGGCCAGTCGGAATTCAACTTCGGATAGTTATACGCCCCGCAACCGGGGCCGCAAAGCGACCACCGGCACGGACTGGGCGAGCGTCAAGCAGTCTTCTTCGATGGGCTGCAGCCGTTGGCCGATCATCAGCTTTGTGAGTGCCTGAAAAGCCAACGAATGGTGTCGCGCATAGTGGAGCAACACGCTTTGTGCCTGTGAGAGGGGGAGACAGGCAGCCATCGCCTCGAAGTGACGCCGGCCAACATTAACCCTCACATTCGGTGTTTTCTGGAGGTTGCGCAACCAGTCTGGGGTCTCACCCCACCCTGACGCGATGAAATACGTGTCAGTCGCTGCGTCGTGATGGACGACTTCGACAACGGTCTGCCTGGACAGGCCGCTTTTGCGTCCGACATGAGTGAGAAGCAGAAATCGCTCTCTCAGCAACCAACCTAGGCGAGCATGGTAGAGCCAAATGGGTAGACGTAACAGCCAGCGCTGGAGACCTTTTCGTGGCTGTTGCTTGGTAAGCGGGATCATGGTCTTGTCGCCCTGTTGCCGATATTGCGGATGGTGCTTGGCCGACTGACACACTAGGCGGCCTAACGCCACTTGGTCACCCCCGCGACCTACCCGTGTCCTCTCTGGGTATTCCGAACCACAAGCGGACCCCGTGGTCATGCCTCTCTGGCTGCGACCGCTATAGCAAATCAGCAACTTTTCCTACTTGACCCCGGCCCGATGCCCGCTATATCCAGCATGAGGTCGGTGGCCGCGCCCAGCCATGCCGAGAGCGTCGGTCCC
>CAZAYE010000492.1:0-3751 GCA_964489255.1 uncultured Enterobacteriaceae bacterium | reverse complement strand
CTGTCCCGCGTGAAGCGCAGGGTGACGCTGCGCTGTCTCCGGTTTCGTCCGCAGAGCCCTCGGTAAGAACTCGCAGGGGAGTATTCTCGAACACTAGCGTGTCGTCTCCCTCGATCGCCGCGAACTCGCCCGCACACAACCAATATCGATTGCGGCGGCTCGAGTGGGCCGATTCGGGCATCTTGCATGTCTCGACCTCGTGTTCGAGTGCCTTCACCGCGCGATGCCAATAGACAGGGAGGCCGGCCACCGACGCAGCCTCCTGGCCGAGTGACACACGCTTCATCCAGTAATCGAAGCGAAAGAACCACGTGCCTACCACAGTCCCACCGACACCGCCGAAGTACCGCACCTCTTGAACCGCCTGGCGCTCGCTCCCGGCACCACGCCGAGGTCGGATGTCGATGCCGGGAGCCTCAAGGTGCAGGCGCATGGCTCGCACCGCGACCGCCACAGCAGCAAGGGGGAGCCCAGGTCGCTGCGGATCTGTTTCCCCGAAGACGATCCAATCATTTTGCGAACGATCCAGCAGGACGCCTCGGAGGTCGAACCCTGGGAGCTTCTCGCCCATCTGTCGTCGCGCTTCGAGACCATTGAGAGAGATAGCCACTCCATTGCCAATTCCACGCCGATAAACGGCAACTGGACGGCGAAGCTCCTGCCAGACGCGGAGCGCAACCTGCCAGCCGTCATTGACCAAGCCGAGTGCGGCGAGCACGAGCAGAAGACCAAGAATCTTACTCCCACCAGTCGCTTGGAAAAAACCCACCCTGACTCTGTTATGCCAATCAAACTGTGACATAGCTGTTCTGCTGAAAGCTGACGGCTGATAGCTGAAAGCTCCCCTTCACAATTCCCACGGTATATCCGTCCGCCCCTTCCGACTGGCCGGCTTGACCGCTGGCCCGACCTTCGGCCAAGCCGCTCTGAATCCCGACTGTGTCGCCTGGTGTTGCATGCCTCGCAGATACACCCAACCACCCAGTGCGCCGAACAGATGAGCCGCATGAGCAACCCCACTGCGGTCTGGAGTCACCGTCAGATAAAAGGCTACCGCGCCCAGCACAAGCGCCGCATACTTCATCTTCAGCGGAAAGAAGGCGTAGATGTAAATGACCCGGTCAGGGAAGAAAGTTGCCTGCGCCACCAGCAGGCCAAAGATGACACCCGAATATCCGCAGCCGATCACCGCCGAGCCCCAATTAAAAAGCAGAAAGCCCGCCATCGAGCATGCTCCACAAAGGAGCGAGAATAGTGCGTACTGGCGACGCCCCAGGATCTGCTCGACATCAGATCCGATCATCCACAGTGTCAGCATGTTGAACGCCAGGTGCGTGAGGTTGGCGTGCAACAGTGGCGCAGTAAGGAATTGAAAGAGCCACAGATGTTGGACAATGCCAGTGTAGGACAACCCCAGTACGGACAGAGCCTGTGGCCAACTGATGACATGGAACAAGTTCAGTGCCGCCAAGATCAAGAAGCCGCCTGTGCAGACGGTGACGACCAGCAGCGTGACGCTCTCGTGGATGTCCGTCCACAGCCGCTGGAGGATAAGACCGATTATCTGGGGGGCCGGCCTGACAGTCTGGTTTCGCTTCCGTACCACACTCACCTATACGCTGGTGAGTAGGATTTACCGGACTGTTTACGCCAGTTGCTTTCGCCTTTTAAAGGCTTCAGATGAACGACAATTTCGTCGGCAGCAGAGAGCGCTCTTCTTTTACAGGTTAAGATAACACGTACACCCGCCCCTCGGTGAAATCGATTTGCAACCGCCGACCAGCAAAAGCATTGACACCGAGCACCGCTTGAATCCCGAGCCGTAGATGGCTCAGTTCAAGAACACCGGCACGAAAGGGTGGGAGCTCGATACTGCCAATGCCAACCCCGGCGACTTCTACAAGCTGCACAGAGGCAACAGAACCGGTCACTCCGACGAGCCGGTCAGCCCCAATGATGCGTAGACCGAATCTGCTAGCGATCGCGGGGACAATGAGGCTCCGAGCAGCTCCGGTATCAACCAGCACGGGGAACCGATGAGTCCCCAACCGTGCCATAATCACAGGCAGGCCGTTCGGGGCAAATGTAGCCCAATTTCTTGGCATATCAGGCCACGACAGTTGGGCCTTTTTCTGTATAGACCCCGTGGATCATGGCCGTGATCTTCCCCTGACGCTCACACTCTTGCCACTGAGGGACAAGATTGATGTCCTCCGGATCAACGGCAATGAGGCGACCTTTACGAGGCTCTCCCTCTTCCTCTTCGGTCACCTCCAGCAAGAGCCAGAGGTCTGGGTAGAGTTGCTGCCATTCCGCCAGGGAGCGTTCTTCCTGCGCATTGATAATCTGCGGGTCAGCAGATTTGTTGAGCACCTGTAGCATCAGCATGGCTCTCCTTCTCAGGCTGACTATACACCATCAAGGCGACTATTGCTGCCCTTACGACAGGGAGTAGGAATTACCGGACGCTAAGCGCGACTAAAGATTATTCGGGAGGGAAAAGTTTTCAGAGAGAACCCCTTGTACTCACCATTTTCCAGGCGGGAGATGGTCTGCTGGCTGGTCCCCATGCGGTGGGCCAATGCTTTCTGACTTAGCCCTCTTTTTTCCCGGAGTCGAGCAATTTTCAGAGCCAGCGTTAACGCCCTCCGCCCTTCCTCAAAGTGGTGGCGGAACTCAGGGTCCTGTAGGTTCTCCTGGAGGTGCTCTCGAAACGTTCTCACTTTGGTTTTTCTCATGGCTTAATCTCCAAATTTTTGATGTGCTATAAAAGAACGTTTTTCGCCAGACCAACCCGCAGGGCCGTCACTCCTGTGTCCTCGCAGTCCGCAGAGTCGTGCAGTGGATTGAGTTTGCCAATCCGTGCTCGCTTGAATTGCGAAAGACATCTTTCAACTTCTCGCCTTCATGCGCTTCTTCCATCTGCGGCTGTATCAACACTTTGTCTATTCTCTTCACTTGGCGTTCATCTTATGCAACAAAGCCGCTCGTAACTCTATTTATTTTTGCGCTAGCGGGGTGGGGCGAAGAGGAACCCTTCCGGTTTCCCACCACTGTTTAGCATCAGCAGCGGCAATATCTTGATCGATACGACGCAGCTCAGATGCTTGTTTACAAATCAGTATAGGCATTACCCCTGAAGTCAGGACACATATATTAACCGTGCATCCAAGTTGAATTGCATGTGGGCCGAGAGATGAGTCAGTGAGTGTCCCTGGCTGCGCTCCCTGGTAGAAGCGTGGAATCCCGGTCAGGCTGGCCGCCTCGTGCCCGTGCGCATAGGCGCTCATATCGAAACGTTTGAATGGGCAAGTGAGAGAGCTTGCGGCAAGCTCGGCAAGGAAAGTTTTGCCAACACTAGGCGGTCCTGCGAATACGAAGAGACCGGCTGGCTTTCTCCGCTCAGTATCAGCAACCGCCACTACCTCGGTATTGAAGAGCCCATCGATGAATTGCTGGATTGCATGATCTTGGCCGTAGACCCGGTGGCGCAGTTCGTCCCGCAATGCGCGTAATTGGCGCGTCAGCTCGCCCAGGCTCGGCGGACGTGTGCTCTCCTCGATCCACCCAGTGAGGAGCGCAAGGATCTGTTCCTCAGTTGGTCGGCTGATGCCACGCAGATCTTCCGCCGAGAGCGACCGAGCAACCGCACTGGTGAGATGAGGCAGAGCGATCAGAGAGGGATGGCTCGGTGCCGGCACCTTCGCGACCAGTGTTTTAGCCAGAGCCAGCATCTCCCGGCCGTCCTGCG
>CAZAYE010000491.1:0-3755 GCA_964489255.1 uncultured Enterobacteriaceae bacterium | reverse complement strand
AGCCTGATTCACTGCCAGTGTGACTTGGTTTCGCGTGAAACCCTCCAAGTCGTGTATCTATAGGATCGGCTTAACCTTTAGCCCGGGAGCGGTGGTGGAAGTAGAACGGCGTGATCCAGGCTGGTGGGGATTCCCTCCCGAGCATTTCACGCAATGATCCCTGTCCTTCCTCATTCTCTATCAGTGGTCTCTTCGGGCCGCCCTTGCTGAATGAGCGTTCATGCTCTATAAGAGACTGGCGAGGGCAATACTGATACTGGCGGGTCACCCGCGGAACTGGCGCTGTTGCCCGTCGTAGATTGCACCACGACCATGAACACGCGCGTTGTTTTGCTGTTGATCATCAGTGGGACTTATCTGTTTTGGCAATCGCAGGGATTGCCTCTCTGCATGGGTGCCTCCGTTGTCTATGCTGAAGACCGGAACGGTGGGCGCACCTGGAAGACGCTCGATGAATTGTCTGCCGATGAGAAAGCGCGCATCGACTTCTCTGAGCAGGCTCCTCGACACCCAGAAATTCCCTATCTTCCGGCTGAGCCGTATCCGTTCCAGCCGCCCTTTACCGCTGAAGAGATGGGCTATCGCCTGATGGAGTTCACTCAGCGGCCACGCTGGTCGAGTGCGTTCGCCAATCTCTTTGGCTCTATCACCAGCCAAGGCTTTCTTCTGGGTCAGGGGCAGGCTGTGAACCTTGTCGCTTACCCCTCTCCTAAGGGAGTGGCAGAGGAACTTGCCAGAAAACCTGGGGAGGAAATTTATCGCCAGCTCACCCAGCATCTCTTCCCTCCTGAGGCCTACGGCTCACAGAATCTAGTAGTCCGCTACCGGACGGATAAGGACTCTATCAAGAAAGAGGATATGTTCTTTTACTCTCCTTCCATCCGCCGGGTACGCCATCAAAATCAGTTACATCGGGGGGATAGATACCCTTCCATGGCCCAAAGCTTTGATGACTCCTCTGGCCGCTCGGCCTGGGAGTTCTCCTGGCGCCTCCTCGGTACCGATGTGCTCTACGAAACTGTACGCTTCCCTCACACCCGGCCGCGAGTGATCGTAACCGAGTCTGACGGGAGCTTGCATGAGGTTCCTACGAAAGACCTGAAGCTGATGGGAGCGGATTATCCGTTTTACACTCCTGATGGCGGAATAGAGTGTTATGTGGTGGAGGCACGGGCACGAGAGGACTGGCTGCCAAACTACTACGCTCCTCGTATCCTCTACTGGCTTGACACGCATGCTTTTTTCCCGCTGCGCACTGAGCTGTATGGGAGAGATGGAAAGCTCATGCAGGTGGATGTGCGGCTGACCAAGCTGGTCAACCCGGAGGTGGGCGAGAGAGGCTACAGCCCTTTCATCATCGTCGCCTGGGATATGGCAGCCGACCTGCTCACCTATATTATCCGCGACGGGATTCGCTTGATGCGCTGGTCAACAGCAGAGGTGTTCACCTTCTTTCAGCCGGATTTCATGCGGCGGCAGTGGTTGGTGACACCGATCAAGAGCCAACTTAGAGTGAATACGCCAGAAGAATTTTTCCTGCGTCCAGCGCTGGAACGTGAGAAATTCCCCACTGAACGTCACATCCAGTTGAGTCCTGCTCTAGAGGAACGAATCCGGGCACAGGAGGCAGCTGGACAGCTTGTGTTTGATTCTCTTCAACCTCAGCCTGTCCAGCAGGTGGTGAGCACGCGAGAATAGCTGGGCAGAGGTACCATTAACAAATGACTGAATGCGCTCAGGAGGGTGAGTGCAGAGGAAGGAACACGTATGTCAACGCAGCAACTGATAGGGGAGGGAAGGTAGGATCACTGCATGAAGTGGACATCTTTCTGGTTATTGGCAACTCTAGCTCCAACACTGACAATCAGCACCTTACCTCGCGTCTTCGCTGAAGACCTGCACCGGCCCCCGGCACGAACTTGGAAAACTGTAGACGAGCTGTCCTCGCAGGAACTAGGGAACGTCGATTTGTCTACGAATGCCCCGCGCCATACACAAGCCCCATACCTGCCCGCCGAGCCTTATCCCTTCTCTGCTCCGTACACGGCAGAGGAAATGGGCTATCGGGTGATGGAGTTTACCCAGCGGCCACGTTGGTCCTGTGTATTTGCGAATGTCTGGGGTTCGATCTCCGCTCAGGGAGTACTGTTGAGTCCAGGGAAGTCGGTGACCTTTGTGGACTACCCTGAGCCGGCTGGTGTAGGGGCGGAATTCGCGCGCAAGCCGGGTGAAGATCTCTACCGTTACCTCAACCAGAATACGTTTCCTCCGGACTCGGAAGGCTCACAGCGGATGACGATCCGCTATCGCACGGACCGAGACTTCACCAAAAAAGAAGAAAGCTTTATGTACTCTCCGTCGATCCGCCGGGTGCGTCATCAGGTGCCGTTCCGGCGGCAGGATCGATTCCCCAACCAGGCGCAGACCTTCGATGACGCCACTGGTCGCGATGCCTGGGAGTTTTCCTGGCGTTTCATTGGTACTGATGTCCTGTATCAAACTGTCCGTTTCCCAGTTACGCGTCCAACGATCATTTTAGGCAATAGCGGGGATGGCAGTCTCCATGAAGTTCGCACCAGCGATCTCCAGTTGATGGGCAATGCCTATCCCTCTTACACCGCCAACGGTGGGGTCGAATGCTATGTGGTGGAAGCACGCGCACGGGAAGAGTGGCTGCCGAACTACTATGTACCACGGCTGCTCTATTGGCTCGAAAAGCATTCTTTCTATCCCTTGCGTATCGAGCAGTACGGGCGAGATGGCAAATTGGCGTTGGTTGAAGTGCGTCGGACCGATATGTTCAACCCTGCCTTAGGTGAGCGGGGGTATGGGCCGCTCTTCATTGTGTATTGGGACCTCACCTCAGATGTCTTGACCTACATGGTGCGTGACAACCATCGGGTGAAGCACTGGACCCCTGACGAACGAAAACTGTTCTTCAATCCAGATTTCATGCGACGGCAATGGTATCTGGACACTTCAGTCAAAACTCAGACCGAGATTACCCATCCTGCTCAGTTCTTCTTACGGCCGACTCTGGAGGAGGGCAAGTTTCCCAGTGAGCGCCCAATGCAACTAGCTCCTGAAGTTGCCGAGCGCGTGCGGGCGCAAGAATCCGCTGGCCGATTGGTGTTTGAAATAGAGCCAACGGCGCCCGTAACGACTGTGACGGTACCGCCAGCACCAGCTCCGGTCTCGCAGCAGACAGAAAAGAGCGCTGCAACCTCTAACGCTGATGCGGTTGAGACCTATGTCCAGCACGCAGAGCCCGGCACTCCGACTGCACAGCGCTAGTCAGTTGTAGAAAAACAGCGCCTCGCAGGTTGTAGGGGCAGCCCTGCGTGGCTGCCCTTCGGGAACCGGCGTAGAACCTGCTATAACAGCGGCATGCGAGTACGTTATGGCATGGTCCACGGACGCTTCCAGCCGTTTCATCAGGGGCATCTACAGTATGCGCTAGAAGCCCTCGCCTGCTGTACCCACCTGATCGTTGGCATTACCAATCCTGATCCATCCTTGATCGTTCCAGAACTAACCGACCCGGAACGGCATCACCCGGCGGCTAACGTCTTCACGTTCTTTGAACGTCAGTGCATGGTCCGAGCGGCATTGATCGAGGCTGGAGTAGACCTCGCGTGTATCTCGATTGTTCCCTTTCCTATTCACCATCCTGAACGCTGGCTGTCCTATTGTCCGCCAGAGACCACACAATTCGTGCGTCTCTTCTCTCCCTGGAGCAGAGAAAAGGCCAAACG
>CAZAYE010000490.1:0-3768 GCA_964489255.1 uncultured Enterobacteriaceae bacterium | reverse complement strand
GCCCCTGGCCGGCTGTATGAGGTTCCCGTGCAAATGGGGTGGGTGACACGACCCGTAACTGAGGACGAGTTGAATCCTCAATACATTTACGTCTAGTCGTTTCATTCTCTTCACTACTATCAAGAAAGAATAGGAATCCCGCCGGTGCATGACGCCGACAAAATAGGAGAGTCCTTCGTGCTGTCATTCAAGGACGGCATAACGCTGCACGAGCAAGCCGATGGCAGTGCCTGGCTCCGAGCACCCGCTGGACAGGCGCCTTTGCAACAGCCTTCACTAGGCCTAGTAGCCGTCCTGCGCGTGCTCTCCTCTGACGGAGCAACGCTAGAGCAGCTCCTGAACCTCGCTGTGCAGTACGATGGAAGAGCTGGCCTGCCTCAGGTTCTCTCTCTTCTGCAGCGCTTTATCCAACGTGGCATGCTCTGTCATACGGTCGCCTGGAACGGGGTTAGGATGGCAACTCTCGTCCCCTTTGGGCCTGCTGATCATGATGCACCCGACGAGGCTGTTGCCACTGCGCGCTATGTGATGTCACGCTTTGCCTACTTGCGCAAAGATAACATGCAATTCGCTTTGGAATCGCCATTGGCGCATGCCAAAATCGTGCTGCATGACTGGCGAGCGATGGCCTTGTTGCAGGTCCTTGCCACACCCCGCAGCCTAGAGGAATTGTGTGGCGAGTTCCCCGAGCTTCCATCACCCACGGTTGCCAGATTCGTTAGTCTACTCCTAGGGTGCCGAGTACTGTCGCGTGTGGGCGGCGATGGATGGGCGGAGGAAGAGAAGCCGACATTGACGCAATGGGAGTTCCATGACCTGCTCTTCCATACCGGAAGCAGGCTTGGTCGGCACGCCAATTCTTTTGGTGCAACCTTTCGCTTCTTAGGTACGATTGATCCGCTCCCGGCGGTGAAACCACCGATGTCAGAGGAGACGATCAGTTTATACAAGCCCGATATTGAGGCTCTCAAGGACAACGATGTTCCGTTTACCCGGGTTCTGGAAGAGAGGCGGTCAATCCGCAAGCACGGAGATCAGCCCATCACGGCGGCGCAACTTGGCGAGTTTCTCTATCGCACGGCGCGGATCAGAGCACTTCGTGGGACAGGCCAGGACGTCTATGAGCGCAGCGATAGACCCTATCCGAGTGGCGGGGCCTGCTACGAACTGGAACTGTACGTGGTGATTAACGACTGTACAGGGTTGCCATCGGGCCTTTATCACTATTGCCCACAGACGCATCAGCTCTCCAAGGTCACAGGTCAGACACGCGAGGTCAAGGCGCTCTTAGAAAGAGCGTACTATGCCGCAGACCAACAAGGCATGCCACAGATTTTGCTCATCCTGGCGGCGCGTTTTCAGCGGGTGGCGTGGAAGTATGAAGCCATGGCGTATGCGCTGATCTTAAAGCACGTCGGTATCCTCTATCAGACCATGTATCTTGTCGCCACGGCTATGGGGCTGGCCGCCTGTGCCCTCGGCAGTGGGGATTCCGATACCTTTGCCGCGGCTGCTGGAACGGACTACTACACGGAAACCTCTGTGGGCGAATTTATGCTGGGGAGTAAGGCAGAGAAGTAACGAACGAGTGCGGGCGGCGCGAGGGGCTGTCTGCGGGCCCGTGAGCTGTAGCGGACAAGAGGCGCGCGATAATGGGAAACGTCGTACAGGCTAAGCTAACGGACGAGCAAGTCCACTGTTTTCGGGAACAGGGTTTCCTCAACGTTGGTCGTATCACCACCGACGAAGAGCTGACGTGGCTCCGCGACGTTTGCGATGCGATCGTGAAGCGGAAGATCGGATACACCCCGGCCGAACTGACCACTGTGCACATTATTGACAGATGCGCTTTTCGCGCTCTGGCAACAGTATTTTCTCCGGAGAGCATCGTGCCTGCGCTCAAAGGCACGATTTTCTTCGGTAATGCGCTACAGGCTGTCTCGCGCCTGCTCGAGGTTGAGGAATCCTGTCTCATCGGTGAATGGCGCCTCGTATGCAAATTAGCGCACGGCGGCGAGACCTCCTGGCACCAAGATGCCGTGTATCGTCAGAACGCCATGCAGCACCCTCTCCCGCATCGCGGTGCCACCATATGGATGCCGCTAGATCTGGCAACACAAGAGAGTGGCTGTTTGCATTACCTCAGTGGGTCTCACTGGGGAGAGGTACGACCTCATTATTTCCAAGATGGCCACGTGATAGCGGGCAATGTCGATCCCTCGCCAGCCGTGGTGTGCCCAACGTCAGCTGGCGAGGCAATGGTACACCATTGTCGTACCCTGCATTATGCCGGACCAAACAGGACTGACAGGCCGCGTCGGGCCTTGCAGGTCATCTGTCGTGTGAGCAACGAAGGCAAGGATGAGTAACAATGGCAGACACAGTGCAGGTTGAGCTGACGGACGAGCAAGTCTGTTGTTTCCAGGAACAGGGCTTTCTCAGCCTTGGTCGTATCACCACCGACGAAGAGCTGAGGTGGCTCCGGGACGTCTACGATGCGATCGTGAAGAAGCAAACCGGGTGCACTCCGGCCGAACTGATCAATGTGATCGGCAGGCACGGGCCTCTATCCCTGGTGACGCTCGTTTCCCCGGAGGGAGTCGTTCCTGCGCTCCGGAGCACGCTTTTCTTGCGCAATGCGCGTAAAGTTGTCGCACGCCTGCTCGCCGTTGAGGAAGGGCGTCTCCTTAGTGGATGGCGCATATTCTGCAAACCGGCGCGTGGTGGTGAAACCCCCTGGCACCAGGATGCTGCATACCGTCCCCCCCCGCATCACGGCGCCAGTGTCTGGCTGCCGCTGGATCCGGCGACGGCCGAAGGTAGCTGCCTGTCTTATCTCGGGGGCTCACATCTCGGGGAGGTGCGACCACACCACTTCTATCATGACCACCTGACCGCGGACAAAGTTGATCCCTCTCCGGCCGTGGCGTGTCCGTTGTCGGCCGGCGAGGCAACGGTGCATCACTGTCGCACCCTGCATTATGCCGGACCAAATAGGACCGATAGGCCGCGCCGGGCATTAGTAGTCGTCTGTCAGGTGATAGGAGACCGCTAAAAGGATCGCGGACAGTCAGGGGTCCAAGCAATGCCCATGCTTATCGCAGGCTACCAGGTTCAGGAACAGATCTATGAGAGTGAAAACTCGCTCATCTACCGCGGACGGCGGGAGGGAGAAGGCCGGTCCGTCATCCTCAAAATGCTAAAACAGCCCTACCCCTCACCAGAAAAGATCGCCTGGTTCAGACGAGAGTATGAACTGACCCGCAGCTTGGAGCTAGAAGGGGTCATCGAGGCCTACGACTTGACGACCGACCAGCACCGCCCCGTCATGGTACTGGAAGATTTCGGTGGTGAGTCATTGGAGCTGCGCATAAAGAGGCAGCGGAGGCGATTCACTCTGGCCGAGTTCCTGCCACTTGCCGTGCGGATCGCCGATATTTTGGGCTCTGTGCACCAGCAGCGCATCATGCACAAAGACGTGAATCCCTCCAACATCGTGTGGAATCCACAGTCAGGCCAGGTCAAACTTATTGACTTTGGCATTTCGACGGTTCTCACCCACGAAAATCCGGTCTTGCGCAACCCGATGGTAGGGGAGGGAACATTGGCCTATATCTCGCCAGAGCAAACCGGACGCATGAATCGGACCATGGACTATCGTACCGATTTATACTCACTAGGAGTAACTTTCTATGAGTTGCTGACGGGACAATTGCCTTTCCCGACTGTCGATGCGCTGGCGCTCATGCATGCTCATATCGCCAAACA
>CAZAYE010000489.1:0-3774 GCA_964489255.1 uncultured Enterobacteriaceae bacterium | reverse complement strand
CAGCATGGGGAGCGGCGGCTGAAGTGCCAAAGAAATTTGGGAAGGTGTCAGCGTCAAAGCCGCTATCGCCCCCGAAGAAAGAGGTGTTCGTTCCATCAGGGGCTGCGATTTCTGGCTTAAATCGGGAGATCGGCGCTCCGGGTAACGGGTTGCCACTCCCATCGAAATAGAATGGTAGATTGCCCCCTAGAGAACTAAATGGTTCTACGTCAATCTGGCCGTTCGGTGTGTAAACGTTCCCGCCTGTGTCAATTTCACCATAAAAGACTGCAGCAACAGCCTCAGCACCCGCTGCTGCCGCATGACCATATATCTGCGCTTTGTCGAAAATCCCTGACTCAAAAGAGTAGCCACTGGCCAAATTGCATGTGCCAAAGATCGCCATGAGAAAACGTACATTTTCATTCCCACAGTAATGCTCGACCGCGACATTGACTGTGACTGGGGAGGTGCTGGTGTTGGTCTCCAGCATGATCTCTAACGGGTCGCCTTGTTGGATACCGGCACCAAAGGCACAGCCTTGACCGTCGGTACTCCGAGGAAGGCAAGTAGCCGGGTTTGTTTGTGTACAGACGTAAAGATCGAGATCGCTTGAGGCCCCTGGGCCCAATGTTCCCGAGAACGGCTCATTCCATTGCAAGACTACCCTGACTCCGCAGCCAGGAGGGATAGTGATCTCGGCAAACCGGTCCCCTCCACCAAAGTCATGGAAGTCATTCCCGGTAGGCTGAGGAAAAGCCTGATCATCGAGCGGATTGGCATCCAGGTAAGTTTCGTCAACACCAAACGTAGCGTTGTTACCGGCAGAGGAAAAATACGGGACCCCATTGTCCACTGCTGCCTGTGCCGCTTGCGCGACAATCCCATCCTGGAACATCGGCTCGGCAAAATAGATCACGTCGTCAACAATAACGTCGGCCCCACAGTTACGCAGCTCGGTGATGCCTTGGGCGAAATCTGCCTCCCCACGGAAGGCAGTATGAAACATGATGCCAGATCCCGGAGCCAGATCGTAGATTAGCTCTGCCATCCCTGCCCCCTCATCGGTTCCGCTTCCTGGACCGTTATCCAGCAGGGTGACCGCCGCGGGCAGATCGCCGGACGTTTGCGGAGTAGAAGCGGTCAAGGTACGAGAACAACCTGCGCCGGTTACTGTACCCCCTCTGGTGTCGTTAAAGCTGTCTGAGAGCACACCAACATCGATCCCTGAGCCATTCACCCCAAAAGTCGAACGGGCAAGGTTCGCTCGGATAGAGGCATCTGCCTGGCTAGTCACGGAACCAGTTTGAAGTTGAGGGGGGTAATTCGGATGAATGGTAGTCACTTGAGGAATGGCAGCGATTTCGTCTAACACTTCTGGATCGCATAATCCGACAATGCGGGCGTACTCGTAGTACACACCCGTTACCGGCATGCCGATCGCTTGCACCTGGGCAACAATCTCCGGAGTCAGGGTACGTAAACGCACCTCGATTTCCAGTAAATTATTGCGAAAAGGCAGTAAGGGGATCGCTTCTTGGACTTGTTGGGCAGTCAGCCCCAGACGGGTAAGGCGCCGCGCTTCGATAAGATGGCTTGAGACCTTTCCTAAAGCGATATTTCCTTCAGGCAGCTTACCTTTCAGGTCAGCCTGAGCGCGGGCTGAAACAGGCTGAAAAAATAACAGATACGCGACGAAAAAGACCCCCCCGCGGAACCTTGCTCTAAAAGGAAATGCCCCATCCCTAGTCATCGCGTCTCCCCTTGAGGGGATTTAGGGTCAGGTCTTGTATTGCTACATTCTTCCATTGGTCATCAAAGCCCTTAGGAACCACAAGGAGATTTACCGAAGGGAAAATGGGTCGTTCGTTCATTCCGCTGATTATTGCGCTGAGCATGGACTCAAAGGCAGAGCAAAGAAGGCGCGAGCTAGGGATGCACTATCGGATAGAAGCCGGAAGCTGAGTGCGGCATTCCCCACTTGACCCTTATATGTGATTTCTGCATTGTGATTTTTTACTACAAACTTTCGGATTCCCCATGCACTACCTCACTCGTCAAGTTGAGTTCGAAGCCTCCCACCGCTACTGGAACCCCGCGTTTTCAGACGAGGAGAATTATCGTATTTTTGGTAAGTGTGTGAGCCCCTACGGACACGGGCACAACTACGTGCTGCGGGTCACCTTATGCGGACAGGTGGATCAACGCACGGGTATGGTCATGAACGTCAAAGAACTCGACCGTATCCTCAAGGAAGTCATCAACGAGTTCGACCACAAGTTTATCAACCTCGACCATGCTGCATTTCACGATCGCGTCCCCACGACTGAGAATCTGGCATCGTACATGCGTGATCGTATTGAAATCACCCTCCGTGCCGAGAAGGGGCCGTATCAACTCTCCCGTCTTCGCTTGTACGAGGAGCCGACCCTCTGGGCCGAGGTGTTTCCTGGCGAAGGAAGAACTATGCCATCTCTCACCAAAACCTTTGGTTTTAGTGCAGCCCACCGCTTGCATAGCCCCGCCCTATCGGACCAAGAAAACCGCGCGGTGTTTGGCAAGTGCAACAATCTTCATGGACATGGGCATAACTACGAACTAGAAGTCACTGTTCAAGGTTTGATCGACCCGCAAACCGGCATGATTATGGATCTTGGCGCTCTCATGCAAATCGTCCAAGAGGAGGTCATCGAACGCTTTGACCACAAACACCTCAACCAAGACACCGCGGAGTTCCGTATGCTCAACCCCACAGGCGAGAACATCGTCAAGGTCATCTGGGATCTGCTCAGCCCTCGGCTCGGTGAGCAGCTGACCAGAATTGGCCTGTGGGAAACTCCGAAGAACTTTTTCGAATACTACGGCGAGTAAGCAGATGGCTACTCAGGATCTGCATGACCAGGTAGCCATTGTGACCGGGGCTGGGTCCGGCATAGGTCGCGCCACCGCCCTCGTATTGGCCCAAGCTGGGGTTCAGGTAGCGTTAGCCGCACGCACCCAGCAAAACCTCGAAGTCGTTGCCCATGATATTGTGACCAATGGCGGCACTGCCCTGGTCGTGCCCACCGACGTTGGCGAAGAAACTCAGGTTGAGCGCTTGGTGGCACGAACCTCTGAACGATTTGGCCGCCTCGATATTCTTGTCACCAGTGCCGGTGGGGCAAGCTTCGGTCCACTCGTAGAATCGCGCACCGAGGACTGGGATGCCATGATCGCCATCAACCTCCGTGGCACCTACCTCTGCTGCAAACATGCCCTCACAGTTATGCTTCCCCAAGGTCGCGGCCATATTCTTAATGTCCTCTCAATTGCGAGCCAGACCGCCCTTCCTGGTTCGGTCGCGTATACTGCCTCTAAATTTGGGGCGCTGGGCCTGACGAAAGTGATGGCCGCCGAAGTGAGAGCTCAGGGGATCCAGGTCACCGCCGTCATTCCCGGGGCCGTTGATACTCCGCTGTGGGATAAAAGTGGCGGAGACCTTGATCGTAGAAAGATGCTTGCTTCCTCAGACGTGGCCGCAGCCATACTCAGTGTGATTGCCCAACCGCCCAGCATTTATACCGATGAGATCGTGCTCATGCCGCCGTTAGGGATATTGTGAGCTGCTTACCTCTTACCCTTCTTTTCTCTTTGTTCCTCCTTAGCGTAGTCGGGTGTAGCAGCACCTCAGAGCAGCCGTCTGACGATACCTTTCGTGTGGCCTTGCTCACCCCAGGGCCGGTCAGCGACGCAGGGTGGAATGCCCTGGCCCTGTCTCTTATACACATCTCCGAGCCCACGAGACTAGGCATGATC
>CAZAYE010000488.1:0-3774 GCA_964489255.1 uncultured Enterobacteriaceae bacterium | reverse complement strand
TCCCCGCTCTGGGCGTCACTCTGTCCCTGCAAGAGTGCCCAGAGCTCCTGGGCCTTCTTTTCACTTGGTGCTATTCTTTTCTGCATACGGGAGTCCTCCTTCTGGTTGGTGGTTAATCTTGCTCGTTACCTGATTACATACCCCAGAAGTGCCTCCCGTCTACTCCCACCTTTTTACAGGAATTCTAGGACATCACCACAATGCCGGGGGCGGCAGTAGCATTGTGTGGCAGGTATCTGATCCGACCACGGCGTCGAGCTTCTCCGATACCCTGTGGTTTTTCGGGCGCTACCTTGCCAAGACCTTCCCGGGCATGGCGGTGGGCTTGATCGAGGCTGCCAAGTCCGGGACGGCCATTGAGACCTGGTCGACCCGGGCGGGCAGCGGCACCAACTATCTCGCCCTGGTCAAACCTTTGCAACCCTATGCCATCCGCGGCGTGCTGTGGTGGCAAGGCGAGGCAGATACCAAGTCGCTGAAGGATACCCAGGCTTATTACACCCAGCTCCCCGCCCTCATCGATGAATGGCGCACGGACTGGGGCCAGGGCAGCTTTCCGTTCTACATCGTGCAGTTGGAGCCCTATAGCAACACCTACGTGCGGGTGCTCCGCGATGCGCAGTTGCAAGCGGCCCTGCGTGGGGATCCCGATACCTGGACGGCCTTCAACATCGCCTATCCGGAGAGCGTCGTTCATCCGCATTACCGCGAGTATTTTGCGGACCGTTTATTCCGGCTGGCGCAAAAGAACGTGTATGGCCAGGACGTCGTGCCCTGTGGCCCCATCGCCAACCTGAGCAAATCCTCCATCTCCGGCAACCGGGTGGTCGTCGGGTTCGATTTCATCGGGACGGGGTTGAAGACTGCGGATGGTGGGGCACCGGCAGAGTGGGAGGTCGCCGGGGGTGATGGGACCTACTACCCCGCGAGTGCAGAGTTGGTCAACGACACGGTAGTACTGACCAGCGCTTCGGTGCCGAACCCGGTATCGGTACGGTACGCCTACACCGATGTACCGGCCAACCCTAATCTCCTCAACTCTGATGACCTGGAGGCGACCCCTATTCGCGAACTCCATCCCCCAGTCGCTACGACACTGCTGCAAGACTACTTCTGTAGCGCGCTCAGCCTCAACACCGGGATGCTGAAGTCAGCCGGCGACTGCGGCACCGTGCATGACTCCGACAACGTCTATCTCACCGTGGGCTCGGCGCGGTCAGGCAGCAAGCAGAGTACCCAAGTCACTTACACGCTCAACACGGGGCTGAATAGTCTCTCCTCGCTCAGCTTCACGGCCGAGGGGAGGGTGAGCGCCGGCAGCCAGCCACAGACGGTGTCCGTCTACAACTACACGAAGAGCGG
Organism: uncultured Enterobacteriaceae bacterium; assembly: GCA_964489255.1. GTDB lineage: Bacteria > Desulfobacterota > Binatia > Bin18 > Bin18 > CAZAYE01. The sequence goes on along the minus strand of CAZAYE010000488.1, from coordinate 2,412 downwards.
GTGGGACGTGGTAAGCACGACCACGCTGACAACCGCCGACACGACGGCGATCGCTAACGTGCCAAGTGCCATGAACTATATCGGGAGCGGTATTGTGCAACTCCGCGTGAAGGTGGGCGGGAGCGGCAGCACGGTATTTGACAGCTTGACCGATTTGGTGAAGATCCGGGCAGCACCCTAACGGGCCGGCCGTGGCAGCAACAAGGCAAGAAGAAAGACGCTCACAGAGCGTCGGCAGAGATCTCCAATTGGTTCACCAGAGGTCTCCTTCCTACGGGATCTTTCCTTCGAAGACGAGAATGCCTTTGGCTTTCTCGCGGCGGATGATTTCTCGCAACGCAAAGTCGATGAGTCCTTTCAGAAAGTGCGGATTCTCGTCCGAGATTGCAACGCCTGCACCGAGGAGTTATGGTGGTCCGAATTTGGACTATGTGGGGAGCTGTTAGGCTGGGCTGAGCGGCACGAAGTCCGACGAAAACGGCTTACTAGGAAGGGTTCTCCTCATACAACTGCAGTGGATAGAAATGGGCGATCACAGGGAAATCCCTGTCTTTGTGGAGAAGCAGGAAATGGCAACGGAGCGCCAGAGCAGCAATCATGCAGTCGATTGGACTGCGAATGGTGAGCCCACGTTTCCGCAGTTGCCGATAGATATTCGCCGCTGCAATATGGTCGGAGAATTGGAGAGCAAATTGGGGGAAGAATCCGAGGAACTTGGAAGTTTCGCGGTACTGGATGTCTTCCCGAATGCCTTGGAGGATTTCCTGGACAATAATGCCGCTGGTGGCAATGTATTCTCTCTGGTCAAGACAAGTTTTCAGGATCTCTCTTTCGCGAGAGGGCACACCACGAAAGAAGTCAATCCACACCGAGGTATCAACCAAGATCCGCAAAGCGGCCTTTCCTCATGTCCTGGAGGTCACCTTCCCACTGGATCTTGCCCTCTAGGGCGAGAATGCCTTTGGCTTTCTCGCGGCGGATGATTTCCCGCAAAGCAAAGTCGATGAGTTCTTTCTTAGTTTTCTTCTTAAACAACTTCATACCTTCTCTTACTAACTTCTCATCTAGCGCAACGTTGGTTCTCTGCATCGGTATTCTCCCTCGAACGGGAATACACCATGTTTACGCAACTTGGTGCATGGGCGCAACAGAGAGAACCCATTGCGCATGGAGAAAACTGCTGCGGCCCGGCGCCTGGGAAGGAAGCTGTGAAAGAGGGGCAAAGCAGCGCTCGTCAATGCAGACGTGGTTATGCTAGTTGTTCGAGCAATGTCTTGGACTCTTGCAAATCCGCCGTATCAAACCCTTCGGTGAACCAACTATAAATCTTGCTAGCACCTGCCAGGCTTGTTCGTGCTTTCCTTACTGCCGTCACAGGCGGGCAAGGCTCAGCGTGGCCCGTAGCTCCGGTGCCTTGACCTGTTGCTGACGCGCAAAGTTAGCTGATCTGGGGGAGGTTGCAGGCGGCGGAATTCCAATAAAAATCGTCGCCTGACTGCTCAGGGATGAGCGTTTTCCTTGCCCTCGGGGGCCCAAAGGAGTAAAGAGGCAGCATGCGCTGTGCGAGCTGTGGGGGCGAGAATCCCGAGGGAGCCAAGTTCTGTATCGAGTGTGCGACTCCTTTTACGCGTCGCTGTCCGAGCTGCGGATCTGAGAATCTGCCCCGGGCCAAGTTCTGCGCTGAGTGTGGCTCTTCTCTTACCGCCCAGCCTCGGCCGCCCGTTTCAAGTGCCGGGTTTCAAGTTTCAGGTTCCCACTCCCTAGTCCCTAGCACCCAACCCCTAACTTCTAGAAGCGAAGCCGAACGCCGCCACCTGACCGTGATGTTCTGTGACTTGGTGGGCTCCACCCCGCTCGCCGAAAAGCTCGATCCTGAAGAGCTGCGTGAGGTCATCCTCGCTTATCAACAGATCTGTGCAGAACAAATCCGCCGCTTCGACGGGTATCTCGCGCGCTATGTCGGCGATGGACTGTTAGTCTACTTCGGCTATCCCCAGGCGCATGAAGATGATGCTCAGCGTGCCATACGGGCGGGACTAGGAATTGTGGCCGTCCTACCCGAGCTGGACGTACGATTGCAGCCCATCGTAGGGGCACGGCCTGCCGTGCCCCTACAGGTACGCATTGGCATTCACACGGGCTTGGTGGTCGTGGGCGACATGGGAGGCGGTGGCTACCGCGATCCGATGGCGGTCGTGGGGGAGACCCCCAACATTGCTGCCCGGCTGCAAGGGCTCGCCGAGCCCAATACGGTGATGATTAGCGAGGCCACTGCTCGGCTGGTCCAGGGCTTGTTCGAGTGCCAAGACCGTGGTCTCCAAGCGTTGAAGGGCGTCTCGACGCCGGTGGCGGTGTATCGCGTGCTGCGGGAGAGTGAGACCCAGAGCCGCTTTGAGGCAGCAATCAGGAAAG
>CAZAYE010000487.1:0-3777 GCA_964489255.1 uncultured Enterobacteriaceae bacterium | reverse complement strand
GGCCGGCTCTGCCCCTCTTATTGGCAGAAGACACGTGCAGGACTATAAAGACCTGCAGTACAACTAAGAAACACATGACCGATATCTGAGAGGAATCATGGAATTACAGAACCTTTTTTCCCCGCTTCCCCCTGCCATTCCAGAAGAGCTCTTTGATTCCCTTCTGCAGACCGATCTCTTCAAACTGGAACGTATCGTCTCAGCCGGCCAGGCGACACCGCCCGGCAACTGGTACGACCAAGAAATGCACGAATGGGTACTGCTGTTGAGCGGGAGCGCGGGGCTGCTGTTTGAAGGAGAAAAGGACGTGCGCGTGCTCCGGCCTGGGGATTATGTCCTTATCCCAGCCCATCGACGCCATCGTGTGGAGTGGACGGATGGCGAGCAGAAGACGGTGTGGCTAGCCTTGCATTATCGCTGAAGGATTATAAGAGCACTATCTCCCTACCCTGCAAAAATCTCTTGTGACCTTTTTTCGTAGGGTACATCCTACTGCACCACTTTTCATTGGTGCGCACAGCGCACCCTACACCAGGAGGACAATCAGCATGCCGGGCCTACGTGCTATTGATTGCTGGGTGAATGTCAGTGTGGGTTCCTCACGCGAGCGCAGAACGCCGAACGTCTCTTCTTTGCGCCACGACAGCCACGGTATTAAAGCCGTTTCAGTGTTCGTCTGATCCTGGAGGGTGTAGGCGATGACCAAGTCACAATAAACAGATGATGCCGGCACTTCGATAAGGAGGAGCACATGGTTGTTGTCGTATTCCGTTCCCGATTGCGCGAGGACGCAAACCTTGAGGAGTTGTCGGTCCTCTACGAGCGTATGTATGCCCTGGTGTCCACAATGCCGGGATTCATTCAGGTCAAGGATTTCCAAGCGAGTGATGGCGAAGCGGTGTCTATTGCTGAATTCGATACGCTCGAACACGTCGCAGCTTGGCGCGAGCACCCTGAGCATAAAGCAGCACAGGAGCGCGGACGAAAGGAATTCTTTAAGGAGTATAGCACCCAGGTCTGCACTGTGATCCGCGACTCTCATTTTCCGCAGCGGTGACCTCAGAGAGAAAGAACTTCCGCTTACAAGGTGCTCACACTACCCGCGTAGTTCGTAGCTGTGCGATCTCGGCTTCGCTATAACCCAAGCTCGCGAGAATCTCCTCAGTATGCTCACCGAGCAGCGGAGCCGGTGTGCGGATCTGGCCCGGCGTACGAGCCAGTTTCACCGGAATGCCGATCACTCGGATAGGCCCGGCGACCGGATGGTTTTGGGTTATAACCATCTCATTTTGGATGAGCTGTGGATCCTCAAATACGTCCTTGTAGGTATACACCGGTGCGGTTAACACATCGTGTTCGGCGAGGAGTACCAGCCATTCAGTGGCAGTTTTGGTGTGGAACCGCTCTTCAAGCAGTGCATTCAGCACCGCCTCGTGCGTAGCCCTGGAGTCACGTGAAGCAAAACGCGGATCAGTGCAAATATCCTGGAGGGCTGGCACCTGGCACAGCCGCTGCCACCAGTCGTCCGACGGGGCAACAATGACAAGCGCACCTTCCCTGGTCTCGAATACTCGATAGGGCGGTGGCACCAAACCGTGGCCAGCGCCAGCTTTCTTCGGCGTCTTACCAGTATTGAGATAGGTGGTGGCTTCGACTGCCTGTAAAGCCAGCAAACTGTCAAGCAAGGAGACCTCGAGCTTCTGTCCGATTCCCAAACGATCCCGGGCGAGTAAGGCGACCGCAATGCCGTACGCGCAGTGAAACGCGCCGACCATATCGGCCACAAAAGTCCCGACCGTTGTTGGCGGCCCTCCCTCCCAACCAGTGATGCTAATGAGTCCAGAGATAGCCTGAATGAGCAGATCCTGACCGGGCCGCTCGCGATGCGGACCTTCTTGGCCATAGCCTGAAACCGCGCAGTAAATAAGCTGAGGGTTAGAGCGAACAAGCGTCTCGTAGCCGAAGCCTAACTTGTCAGCGGCACCGGGACGGAAATTTTCAATGAATACATCGGCCGTCTGCACCAGTCGGTAGACGATCTCGCGACCAGCTTCCTGCTTCAGGTCCAAGGCCAGACTCAGTTTGTTACGATTGCGAGCCAGAAAAAACAGACTCTCTCCACTCAGCGCGTTACTGCCAGCAGCCCGTACCGGGTCTCCACCTTCCAGCGGTTCGACTTTGATCACCTCAGCGCCCATGTCGGCGAGCATCTGAGTACAAAACGGCCCGACCAGAAAGCGAGACATGTCAATAATGCGAATCCCCTGCAGAGGAAGGGGGTTAGGTGTTAGGGATTGGGGGTTAGGGGTTGGCAGCGGTGAAGACGAGGTTTGCGAATTTGCTTGTCTGGCGGCGCGTTGTTGTTTCAGCACCGCGAGCTGACGCTCAAGCTCGGTGATTTGACGATCGAGGTCGTCCATGTATCCTCCTCAACAAAAAGGGCAGGTCTGAGGTCTTCAGTCTTATTTCTGTCTTCTCCCGGAAGACTAACAGTCGTGTCATGATTCAATAAACCCACAGTTCCCACAGTAGATCTTGCCACGAATCAGCCGGCCTGTGGGGAAATAGCAGATGGGACAGAGGAATCCCTCTTCAGAGGTTGGTTCCCTGTCTTCGCGCCGAGTTGTGCTCTCCGCCATAGACTTCCCCCTCCCTTTCACTCAAGCCCTTGTAGCAAGTGAAAGCATGATATGCCAAGATCAGAGCAACTACCAGGAAAAAACCAATGACCGCGAACTCCAGAACGATTTCCACAGACCTGTTCCGTCAGTATCACGATGCCAGCGGCCCAGAGCGGATTTTTTCGTTTTACGACCCACCTTCGCAGATGCGAGCAGTAATTGTCATTGATACCACCGCTTTCGGCATTAGCGCCGGTGGCGTACGGATGTTGCCCGATCTATCACTCACTGAGATGGTCCGCCTGGCTCGAGCAATGACCTACAAATATTTGATGCTCGAAGTCCGCTGCGGCGGAGCCAAAGCCGGCGTGTGGTATGACCCAGCCAAACACGACCGCCAGGCGGTGCTCGACGCTTTTCTCACGGTTCTCCAACCGTTTTTCGAGAAACGGACCTACCTGCCGGGGGCGGACATGGGGACTTCGGAGGAAGACTTCCAGCCATTGCGCGATGGGCGCTCCAGTGGACACTATAGCGGTCTACGCTCGCAGGTCGTTGACGGCTTGCCTCTAGAAGATCAGCTCACTGGGTTTGGCGTGGTCGTCGCTGCGCGTGTTGCTGCCGAATTCTTCGGCATACCGCTCACAGGTGCCCGAGTCGCAATAGAGGGATTTGGGAAGGTCGGTGGCGGCGCGGCCCGGTTTTTCGCTCGTTCCGACGTACGAGTCGTTGCCGTTTCAACGCTTGCCGGGACGCGGTACGATCCCCAGGGACTCGATGTTGAACAGCTTTTCAGGCTCCGGCAGGAACATGGCGATGAAGCGGTCCGCCACTACCCCCACGGCAAACTGCTCTCCCGCAACCACCTGTTCGCGCTCCCAGTCGACCTCCTCATGCCTGGCGCGCGTCCATACGCAATCAACCTCAAGAATGTCGAAAAAATTCAAGCCAGGCTGGTCGTCCCTGGAGCCAATATTCCTTTTACACGTGCCGTGGCAAATCAGCTCTCTGGCCGGGGCATTGGCGTGGTTCCAGACTTTGTCTCGAACGGCGGCGGAGTGCTGGCCGCGTTAGCTGACATTGAAGGGATGGATGTGGAGAGCGCCTTTCGCTCTGTCAGTGAACGGATCGCGGCCAATACTACTATAGTCCTCAA
>CAZAYE010000486.1:0-3788 GCA_964489255.1 uncultured Enterobacteriaceae bacterium | reverse complement strand
CAGTCATATCAAAGGGCGCGGTGTTGCCTAGCATGTTCCAGCCGTGCTGGATAAGTTCCCGGATGCTTCTCTTCGGGTCGTATTTGTGTGCTTTGTTCGGCGTGGTGGGCATCACCAGAACATCGACTTGTTCTAGGACCTTGTCGTAGGCGGCGCGCAGCACCCGACGTTGGTTCTGGGCTTTAGCGTACAGACGACCATGATAGGCATGGTTAAGGTAGGTGCCCATCAGGAGGACAAACTTCAGTTGATAGGGGAGATCTTGGGCTTGAGCTTGCAGCGACTTCCCCAGAGCGGTGGCCAGGCTCACATTGTACAATCCTTGCCAGTGGTAACCCACACCGTTGCCATATATCGTTGCCGCCATGCCCTCAGCAATTAACCCCCAGGTGATACCGCCAGCCTCTAGATGGGCCGGGATCGAAACTTCCTGCACTTGTGCGCCAAGCTCCTGGAGGGCTTTCACCGCTTCGCGTACCTTGGCATCCACGTCGGGTTCAGACACGGGCGTACCAAATCCCTCTCTCACCACACCAAGCCGGAGGCCATGGATATCCTGGTCTAACGCTTGAGTGTAAGGCTGCACCGGAACGTCATACTGACGGGGATCCAACGGGTCCTTCCCCGCCATAACCTCCAGCAGCAGAGCGACATCAGCGACAGCCCGAGCCATGGGTCCAGTATGGTCAAAGGTCGGGTCGATCCCGACGATCCCGGTGTAGGGCACTAAGCTGTGAGTGGGCTTGAGGCCCACGACGCCACACCACGAGGCAGGGATGCGGATTGACCCGCCTTGGTCCCCACCGATAGTGAGGTCGATATCGTCATAGTACAGCGCAGCTCCTGAACCACCCGAAGAACCACCAGCAAGATAGTCAGGGTTATGCGGATTACGGGTTGGTCCATAGGCGCTGGTATCGCCGCCGCCAGAGAAGGCGAAATTGTCCATGTTCAAAACAGCCGCAATCTCGCCACCCGCCTCAAGAATACGAGTGATAATCGTCGCATCACTCTCCGGCACGTAACCGTCAAGCACGAGTGAAGCACAAGTCATGGGCATGCCAGCGATGCAGACGTTATCCTTGATCCCAAGGCGCTTCCCAGCGAGCTTGCCAGCTCTTGCCCCTTTTACCGAGCAACGACGGACGATCGCGTTTAGTGGATCTTCCTGACGGCTTGGTCGCCCACCAGGATTACGTTCATAGTAGGTGATCGTTGGCAAATTCGCTGGCGCTAGATCCAGCGCGTCCAGCGCGGCAAACATATCAGGAATGAGAGCTTGATACGCCTCGACTTCTTCTGTGCTTAGCTCAAACTGGTGGGCTGCAGCCAGACGGTGGAGGTCGTCTGCAGTGGGTCGTCGTAAGGCCATAAGGATCCTCCTTTGTAGAGGGTACAGCCGGAGTAAGGGCGGTTCGCGAACCGCCCCTCCAATTCGGCTCCTTCGACTTCGCTCCGGACAGGGTTGTTAAAGGGTGATCAGTGTTGCTCAACCATCTTTCAGGTCAGCCGCTCATCAAACTGGAGAATAATTCCGTCTGGATCTTGAAATAGGCAGGTCAACACCTTCCCTCCGGGCTTTTCCCCATACGCAACAGTATCCGCTTCGACAGGTGGAACAAGAATTGACACTCCAGCCGCCTTCAGCTTCTCTACTTTAGTACGTAAATCTTTCACCCAAAAGGCAAAGTGGTGGATGCCGACTTGATCCAGCTTGATCGGCTCTCCCGCAGGTGGTCCTACGGGGGCAGAGAGCACGATAAAGCTGGCTTCTGGTCCATCTTCCCAGCGGAGATAGACTGCCCGACGTTTCCCTTTTTGTGGATCACGAAACAGGGCAGGCAGACCACCGACATTTTCTACGGTGTCGAGGGTCACCTGTAGACCCAGTAGATCACGGTAAAAAGGGAGGGATTTGTCCATATCGCTGACGCCAATGGCGACGTGTGAAACTCCCTGCATGATGATTCCCTCCTCTCATGAGGAACGAGCTATGAGTAATGAGTGACGAGTGATGCGTAGCAATCCTTTCACGTTTTACACCCTCCGTTTTACAGTCTATTTCCCCTGTCTCATCATGGATGCCACCGTAAAGAACTGAGGAAGCAGGGGGCGGTTGTAGAGGTTCTTGGTGGGAAGCCAGACCGTGGCTTGTCCAGCTTTGTAATCCACCCAACTGTTCCCAACAGGTATAGGCACTCGCAAGCCTTTATTCAGAGGATTGTAGTCTGGATGACTAAAGGTGAAAAATAAGGTCCGCCAATGCTGGCCTTCTCTGTCAAAAATGACAGAAAAGAGTGGAGAGTAGTGTTGCCGATCGATATAAAGACGCCGCCGACCGTAGGGGTGATTGGATACACGCGGGATCAGGTCCACAACATAGGCCCGGCGCAGTTCCCAGGGATCAACCGGATAGCAATTGCAGGTGCCCCCTAAACGGGCAGCTTCAGCTTTGACCACCCCAGGGGCGAGCACGACCTTGTCTTCCACGAAGTGCCAGTCATAGGCATGGACATGACCCTCAAAACCAGAGAATTCTTCGCTCAAGAATGTCAATCCCTGAGCCGCATCGTACGGGTTGTAGACGATCTTGCGAGTTCGCCGAGTTTTCGGATCATAGATCCAGCGGTCGTCCTCGGCCGTGTCTTGATTGTAACGAATGCCCATCGATTGCGCCCCTTCGCTATCGGTGGGGCGCAAAGTAATAGAATAATCCTTGTAGAGGACACCGTTTTCGACCCATTCTTCGACATTGCGTGCCGGGTCGGGTCGGTGCATACCATACATCCGTACGTAGAGCGAACTGGTCGAACGTAAGACTGAGCCGGTATCACTCACCAGAGAGGTGGTCCCCCAGCTCTGCGTAGTGTCAGCCCGCTCACGATAGCGCAGGTTCCAGCCGAGTTTCAGGCCAGCCTGAGGATCGGCCGGGTCGATCAACGGAAACGGTAATCCGGAGGTATAATTTTGCAGCGTTCCATCGGGTCCGAGAGTAACCTTTTCAGCATGCGCGAGAGTAGCGTTGATGTACTCTTCTCGCACAGGCAGGTCGGTGGTTGTCTGTACCGTGATTTCCAAATCTCCGTCTTGCACTACCTTCAGGACTTCGGGGGGCAATACTGAGGCTGCTACCTGAGCGTTGTTCTTGTTGATGGCCATCCCCGGAGTAATGCCCTCGACCTGGGGACTCCTCTGACGGTAGGGATAGAACTCTGCCAAGATCTGCTCTTTGAAGCCAGCGTCTTCGGCAAAGACGGCTTGGTCAGTGAGGCCCAAGAGCAAAAGGGCGAGCAGAACGTTCAGACAAGTTCCTCGGTAAAACTCTCGCTTTTGCACGGCGCGGCCCTCCTCTTTGCGCAGACAGCATCGTTGCCCTTCCCCAGGGGCTACCAGAACGTATTGCATTGGAGCATAACAGGCGTCAAAGCAACAGCCTACCGTAGAGGGTCTAAGAAAGGAGTCCGCTTATGCCGCTGCCGCTTGCCCACATTCAAGTTATTGATCTGACCCGTGCCCGCTCGGGTCCCACTTGTGTCCGTCAGCTTGCGGATATGGGCGCGCAGGTCATCAAGGTCGAGCAACCTGACGATGAGGAAGGTGTCGGCCGTCATAACTCTGACTTCCAGAATCTCCACCGCAACAAGCGCAGCCTCGTGCTGAATCTCAAAGACCCACGTGAGCTCGCGATTCTCAAGCGGCTCGTCCCGAGAACAGACGTCTTGGTGGAAAATTACCGACCTGATGTGAAGAAGCGTCTGGGTATCGATTATGCCGATTTACGACTGCTC
>CAZAYE010000485.1:0-3796 GCA_964489255.1 uncultured Enterobacteriaceae bacterium | reverse complement strand
ATCATGCCTAGTCTCGTGGGCTCGGAGATGTGTATAAGAGACAGGTAGAAGACCGGCCAGTCGTTGTGGATGGCCAAATCGCGATTCGGCCTCTACTCACACTCAGTATCGCCTATGACCATCGGGTTGCCGACGGTGTAGCTGCGTCGCAGTTTACGCGTGGACTCAAAGGGTATCTAGAGTCCGAAGTCCGGAGTCCGGAGTCCGAAGTCAAAGAGGAAATGAGGAAAAGGGAAATACGCGCAGTTTCGACAGGAAGCGGTTATGTGGTGCGGATACGCAGCCGCGGGCATACGTGGGCTCTTGATGAACCATCCTCAGACGGAGGAACCGATACAGGCCCAGATCCAGTATCTGCCTTTCTCGGCGCATTGCTCTCCTGCATGGCCATCTCATTCAAAGCCGCTGCCCACCGCCGCAAGGTGACGGTTGAACGGCTGGAGGGTCGAGTGCAGGGCACTCCGCAAGGTCACGTGAAAGACATCGCTATGACCCTCGAAGTCTGGAGTCCGGACCCTGAAGAGAACGTCCGCGTGCTCCTCGAGCCTACGAAGCGCGGTTGTTACGTCAGCAAGGTGTTGAAGCCGGAGATCGATTTCCAGGTGAAATTGACTGTTCACAGCACCAAAACCCTATCGTCAGCGTAACCCCCCTTGCTGCGTGAAAGAAAGGTAGGGTGGGCAAAAGCGCAGCGTTGCCCACCAGTAAAGAACCGCTGGGCTACCGATCTGGACTGCTTTAGCTGCTCGCAAACTTTGTCAGCTCAGGCTCGCTCTTACAACCTGGCACCTACTGCCAGTGTGCCTTCTGGGAATCTGGATTCATCAGATCTCGAACAAAGGTCAGTAACATCAGCACAAGACCGAGCCCGAGTAGTGGCCGGAGTGCATAGTTTACTACTGGATAGGCGAGATCGACCGGAACGAATAACAACAGACCTGGGATCCCTGCTGTTGCCAGAACGTACCCGATCTTTTGCGTCCAGTCGCTTCTGATCAGGAATGACGGTGCAGCAGCAACTGTGGCAAAAGATAAAAACTCCCATTTTCTCAGAGCCCACCTCCGGGCCAATCCCGCAGCGAGGTAATTCCCGTCGATACAGGACTCAAGGTAGTGATTTTCCAAAAGGTCGCTGCCGGCTGCGAAGATGGTGAGGAGCACGATCCCCAAACCGTACAGCCAGATCGGCTGTCGACGGCTAAACACCGCGAGCCCTAGGGCAACAAAGAGGACCGTGTACGCCGGGACAAAATACCAGGAGTCTCGCTGCAGGCTCTCCCGCACGTTCATTTTCGTCGTGACATCCTGCGCAATCGAGGGGCAATGGTCCTTCGGGTTCAGTTGGAGCGCAAGCATGTGAGAGGGAGGCTTTAGCGGAGCGGCGACCAAAAAGCTCAGAAGGCTCGCTGAGAAGAAAGAAAACAGAAACAGTGCCAGACAGACCGTGATTTTTTGAGGATATGCTTCCGGCTTTCTCCTGGATGGAGATCTGCGGGGTTTGGCAGAAGCGTTTTCTCTGACGCGTCTCGTGTTGGGAGGGGTATCAGCTACCACTTCACTGTCCCTGGTTGAGTCATAGGCTTGTTACCTTTAGGCATCAAGAAGGGGTCCTGAGCTTTATGATCACTCGAGGTTGCTCAGTGATGCGTAGTGACGCCTACTTGGCGGCACATGTCGAGGACCGGGCACGTCGAGCAGCACGGTAAACGACCTGTACAGATATGTTTTCCAAATGGGACAAGCAGGCGATTAATCTCTATCCAATAGGAACGTGGAAGAATGCCTTCGAGTACGACCGTCGTCTTTTCCGGCGTCGGTGTGTGCACATACCCCCAGCGATTAGTGACACGGTGAACATGGATATCGACACCGATGCGCGGTTGATCGCAAGCGATGCCGAGCACGAGGTTGGCGCACTTCGGGCCGACACCGGGAAATGAGAGGAGGACCGCCGACTCGCAGGGCAGAATGCCCTCATGTTCCGCGACGATGCGGCGAGCGATCTGGTGAATCTGCCGCCCAGCCTGATCCCCTGTCGATCAATTGGAGCAGCTAAGATTTCATCTGCTCCTCGGGCAAGTTTCTCCTACCCACGCTACTATCTATGGGGGCAGAGAAGAGCTCGCCGAGAGCTGGTCCTTCCTTGTGAAACGCAATACGTCAAATCTTGCAGGACTGGCTTGATTCCAGCCGCAATATTCGTTATGAACAAACCGACTGACGCGTCGGTTTGTTTTACGTCTATGCCTTTTCAGCAGCCCCGAGCCCAGACCCGGCACCAGCGCATCCTGGATGCGGCTCTCCAAGTTTTCTCGCAGAAGGGATATCGCGATGCCAGCGTCGATGAAATCGCTGAGACGGCGCAGACCTCCAAAGGCGGGGTCTACTTCCATTTCCCCAACAAAGAGACGATCTTTCTCGCCCTCCTCAACAGGACGGCCACGCGGCTCCTGGAGAAAATCGAAGAGGCAATGGCGTCCACAGACGACCCCCTTGCTAAGGCTGATGCCGCCTTGCTGACTGTCCTGCGTACCTTCGCCAAGCACCGTGCCTTGGCTCGCCTGTTCATGGTTGAGGCACTGGGGGCCGGACGTGAGTTTCACCAACGGATGGCAGAGATCCGTAATGAATTCACCACTATCATCAAGCGACATCTGGAGAGAGCCATGGAGGAGGGCATGATCGAGCCGATCGATACTGAAATCGCCGCTCGGGCATGGTTCGGATCCCTGAACGAGGTTATCACTCAGTGGATTTTGTCTGAGCGGCCCAAACGGTTGGAAGATACTTACGCCGTCCTGCGGATCTTCCTGCTGCGAAGCGTAGGGATTCAGGAGCCATTTCCCTACTCGGGTCGGAAGCGATGAGCGGCTCCTAGAGAAACGCAAGCCCGATTTCTCCAAATTCCCTCGGTTTCCCTAATGGCGACGATGTCTTCCCGTGTAGCAAGCGGCTCGTGGCGGGTCTGGCTGATGGCGGCCCGGCCCGCCACCCTGCCGGCGTCCATCGTGCCCGTGGTAGTGGGGACCGCGGCTGGTCTCCATGACGGCTCCTTCCGCTTGCTGCCCTTTATCGGAGCCTTAACCGCTGCTGTGCTCATTCAAATCGGCACCAACCTGGCCAACGATCTTTTCGACTTCGAGAAGGGTGCAGACACAACCCAACGCCTGGGGCCACCCCGGGTCACACAAAGTGGTCTCGCGTCACCTCAGCAGGTTCGCTTCGCGATGACCCTGAGTTTTGGCACAGCCGCGGCTATTGGCCTGTATCTGATCACCGTCGGTGGCTGGCCGATCTTGGTGGTCGGCGTGTCTTCTATAGCTGCTGGAATTGCCTACACTGGTGGCCCCTGGCCTCTCGGCTATCACGGGCTGGGCGATCTCTTCGTCTTCGTCTTCTTCGGCCTCGTTGCTGTGATAGGCAGTGCCTATCTACAAACAAGCACAATCAGTTTCACCTCACTCGCGGCCGCGCTTCCTGTGGGGTGTACGGTCACAGCGATTCTTGTCGTCAATAATCTGCGGGACATTGAGACCGATCGACACGCTGGCAAGAGGACCCTGGCTGTCCGTATCGGCGCACCGCTCACGCGAGCGCAGTACGCGCTCTTGCTGTTGGTTCCCTACGGACTAGTGACAGGCTTCGTCTTGCGTGGCGTTTTCCCGCAGGCATGCTGGCTACCCTGGCTTACGCTTCCCCTAGCCCTGTCTTTGGTCCGTACTGTTCTGGGCGGGGCTGAAGGTCGAAGTCTCAACGCCGTTCTCAAAGGCACGGCGCAACTCCATCTCTTCTTCGG
>CAZAYE010000484.1:0-3799 GCA_964489255.1 uncultured Enterobacteriaceae bacterium | reverse complement strand
CACCATCTGCCATGTCGCGACGGAGGACTTGGCCTCGCATACCTCGAGGGCCGACATCCTGTTCACCGCCGTGGGCAAGCCGGGCCTGGTGACGGCGCAGATGGTCAAGCCGGGGGCGATCGTGATTGATATCGGCGTCAGCACGATTCCGTTGGTAGATGCCGCAGGCCGGCCCATGCTGGACGAGGACGGCCAACCGAGAATGAAAATCGTGGGCGATGTCGATTTTGAATCCGTCAGGGAAAAGTGTTCGTTCATCACGCCCGTGCCGGGAGGCGTCGGGCCGCTGACGGTCGCGATGCTGCTCAAAAATACCGTAAAGTGCCGCGCCCGCCAGCTTGGTGTCACCTTTGACCCTAGCGTGATGGTGGGCCCCTGGCCGCGACCAGGAAGCCGGCGCGAAGATGCGAGGGGGCCGAAGACATGATCAAGGTCTACGAAAACGTCATAGCGGAATTCAGCCAATCATACCAGAGTGATGTCTATGCCGAGGGCCGCGCCGCCGCCGCCTACCTCTGTCAGTTGGAAGCTGAACGACTGGCTGAACGAATGATCATGGTCCGCTGGCGCGAGCGAGTGCAACGCATTCCGTGGTTAGGGACTTGGGCGGTGAAGTTGGGCCGCGTGATGATGAACCGACTGTCTCATTGAGAACCCATCCATAGTATGGTCCCTATTCTGTTCGCCGCCAGGCAGCCTCAGGAATGACTGGCTCGTATGAATCATTCACCACCGATGCCTATGATTGTCGGCGTTCCTCGTTCCGGCACAACATTGCTCCGGCTCATGCTGGATGCGCACCCCGAGTCGGCTGCGCCACCGGTCGCTCTGGAGTCGGCTTTGGTGGCACAGGCCGCTGGCCTGTGCTGAAGGTGAAACGCTACCATCAAAAAGGAATTGGTATGACGTAGGGCGCCACTGTTTGACCACGCCGGGTAATTCTCATATACATGCGTCGATTCCCAAGGAGGAGCACGATGCAATTTCATCTTTTCATCTACGCCACAGTTGGTCGCCGTCATGAAATTGAGGCTGGTATGGCCGGGCAGCGACCGGAATTGTATCAGCGCATGCTTGATGAAATCGCCGAATACACGCGTTTTGCCGACGAGGCCGGGTTCGCTGGGTTTGGCCATCCTGAGCATCACCTGCAGATTGAAGGCTTTGAAGCCAGCAACGAGCCTGGCCTTCTCTCCATGTGGATCGGCCAGCACAGCAAAAGGTTGCGCGTTAACATGGTCGGCTGGGTGGCGCCTACGCATAACCCGGTGCGAGTCGCCGAATACACCGCCACGCTCGACCACATGCTTAGGGGTCGATTAGGGGTGGGACTGGTCCGTGGCTATCAAGCTCGTTGGGTCCATAACTTCCGTATCCGGCCAGACCTTAACGCAGTTGGCGACTGGAACCGCAACAGCCCAGACGACAACCTGAACCGCGAATATTTCACAGAGTTCGTGGACATCGTGCTGAGAGCGTGGACGAAGGATACCTTCAGCTATCAAGGCAAGTACTGGACAATCCCGCCAGCAGACTTCGTCAATCCCCACCCTCACCCAGTGTACACCAAGTACGGCCAAGGGGTAGACGAAGATATGCGGATCCGCGAGATTGGCATCGCCCCGAAACCTCTGCAGAAACCCCACCCCCCGCTATATGGTGGCTTTACGCACAGTATGCGGACGGCGCTCTTCTGGGCGCGCTACGCTGGCAAGCCTATCGTACTGGCTTCAGATCTGGAATTTTGCAGGCGGCTCTGGGCTGGGTATCGTGACGAAGCGGCGAAACATGGTCATACCGTCCAGCCGGGCGACGAAGCGGCGTGGGGGGGAGCTATGGTAGTTGCTCCCACGAAATCTCAAGCTCAGGGGTGGGCACAAGACATGAGGTGGATGTGGGACGAATGGTTACTGCCTTTCGGCCAAGGCCACCCGGAACTTCTCATCGGCGACCCGGACACCATCTCGCGACGCCTTGACGAAGCCAGCCGTGCGATTCCTATTAAGGAGTGTTTCCTGTTGATCCCACAGGGAATTCACGAACGCTATCAAATTCTTACTTCGCTGGACCTCTTTGCCACGAAAGTGATACCGCGGTTTGCGGACTAATTGATAGAGCTTGTAGCGCTGGCCTCTGGCCGGCTGGAAGCCGATACTGTCCTAAAGGCGCCAGGCAATGGCTGACGATCGCCCTCTCCGTGAAGGCCAAATCCTCACAGGTTCGCTATTCAGCGAACCGACGAGGGTAGAAACTGTTCACCCTGGCGGGCCTGGGATTAGGTAATACCCAATCTAATGGGTAGCGAATTAGGTAAAGAGAAAGGGTATTACCCTCAAAAGAGGGCAAAAAAGAGGGTAATATAAGTCACTCGCCGACGAGGTATGGAAGATGAAGGAAAGAAGGACCGTCCCTCAGGAGAAGTTAGACCAGATCATCCGACGCATCGTCGAAGTGGCACATCCGGAGAAGATTATCCTCTTTGGCTCAGCGGCACGGGGAGAAATGGGGCCGCACAGCGATGTAGATCTCCTGGTAATCAAGTCTGGTGCGAACCGACTCGACCTGACTGGGCAAATCTACAGAAACCTGCATGGGGTGGGGGAAGCGGTCGATATCGTTGTGATCACTCCTGAGGACGTCGAGCGATATCACAGCAGCCATGCTCTGGTCATCGCCCCTGCTCTGAAGGAAGGCAAGGTCGTGTATGCCGCCTGAACGTTTTCCACCTGATGATCCTAGGGAGTGGTTAAACCGGGCTCGAAGCAACCTCTCTCGCGCAAAATCAAAGATTCCTGAAGCGTATCTAGAAGACCTGTGTTTCGATGCTCAGCAGGCCGCCGAGAAGGCAATCAAAGCCGTGCTGATGAAGAAAGGCATTGCCTTCCCTTATGTACACGACTTGGTCCGTCTGCTGACACTGCTGGAGGAAGCGGGCGAAACAATCCCTGAATCCGTGAGACAAGCAGAGGATCTCACGCGTTATGCTGTGGTAACTCGCTATCCGGGACTCACTGAGCCTGTGACTGAGGCTCACTATCAGGAAGCAGTCGCGAGCGCGGAAGCGGTAGTCCAGTGGGTGGAGAAGAAAATCGCGTGATCCCCAAAGACTGCAAGCGCCTGGCTGAAGTAGAGTTCCCTATTGCTGTGGTGTCGAAGCACGCAGCGCGAGAGAAGTCCGTCCGCCACGGCCACCCGAGCACGCTACATTTGTGGTGGGTACAACGACCGTTAGCAGCTTGTCGGGCGATGCTGCTCGCGCTTCTGCTCCCCGATCCGTGCGACGGGCTTTGCCCAGAAGGTTTCAAGGTAACCGTTCAGCCGCTCGCCCTGAGCCCTTCGACAAGCTCAGGGCAGACTACACCGCCGCAGGCGGTGTAGTCGAAGGGCGTACCCGCCCGTAGTTTTAACGTAGCCACGATACTACTTTTTTGCTCAGCACTCAGCACTCGTTCCTCAGCCCTCATTTGAGTCCTGCCTTGCGCAAGGCGGCAAGATAACGCTCTAGTTCTACCGGATCTTTGAAGGGCATCACCCGCCTCACCCCCTCTAGAGAGTAAGTGGGACTGAGCCGCCGGAGTTCTGCCACTTCAGCTCGGGCCTCCGCGTCTCGGCCTAGCTCACTATAGCTGACCGCCAAGTGGAGGTGGGGAGACGGAAACTTAGGGTTGCGGATGGTGGCGTTCTGCAGAGCTGCGATCGCTTCCTCATACCACCCCGCCAAGCGGTAAGCCATGCCGAGCTGGGCTAAGTACAGTGCGCAGGAAATCCTGGGCGGGTTAGAGATGAAAGGAAACCAGTA
>CAZAYE010000483.1:0-3800 GCA_964489255.1 uncultured Enterobacteriaceae bacterium | reverse complement strand
TCATCCCGCAGTTGCTCTTCGGCAACGCCTTCATCGAGCTGAAGGGCTTCGGAAAGTTGCTGGTGGGCCAGCTCTTCATCCTCGCGTATTGGTGCCATGATGGTCTGAAAAGCTTGCTGCCAAGCGCGATGCTGGAGGAGAAGAATCCGGCGACAGGTGGTCTCGTTCTCCTCGGACATCATGGGTGGTCCCTGGATCTCTTTGTCATTCTCTCGTTTGGTGTACTCTACGGCGGGCTTGCTCTCTTCTTTCTGCGCCGGAAGGATGGATCCTAGGGAAAGCTTTACCACCTCCCGTGAATCAAGTAGCGCTGAATTTGCCTTGACATTCCTGCACCGTCTTCACTACAGTAACGCGCTGGCAACTTCCTGAGAAGTGCTGCAGATGCTGCCGGAGCAAGAGGAAGCACTGGCAAGTATTCAAGAGACCTAAAAGCGGTACAAGCAGCTAGAGGTATTTCATGGCAGACTCCCAACTCTGCAATGCCTGCGGCAAGCCAAACCGGAAACAGGCTCGCTTCTGCGGCTACTGTGGACGACCTCTCCAAGAGGCAGCACAGAAAAAAGAGAATTCTTCTTCCGAACCACCTCAGAAAAGCCCAGGAGGCGGGACAATGAAATCGATATCCTCCACTATTTTTGTGGTCGCTCTTCTGGGACTCTTAGTCTACACGAACCCCACTTTAGAGAATTATGAAAACTTCCTGCATCAGGAGATTCTTCAAGATACAGAAAAGCAAGGCGACGCTCTAAGTCGAACATTTGGTTATCTTTTTGGCGGTTTTGCAAGCAGTATAATAACCAATATGACCATCAGAAAGGATTATGTGTTCTGGAGCATCTACGATACCAAGATCGAAAACGAGCACTTGAGGGTTCTGGGCATCATGAAAAATTTCTTTATCTTGGAAACACCCAGATCCGCAAAAGCTCGCAATTGATTAGCAAGAGTTTTTTCAAGAAGAGTGAACATCCGATCGGGTGCCATGATGTGGTTCGATTTAGCTCCTCGCTTTTTTGCCTTTCGTCACCAGTTGAGACAACGCCTGCCCAAACGGATCACGCGCAATGCCTTTTTCAGTGACAATGGCAGTGACGAGTTCGTGCGGAGTCACATCAAAGGCAGGGTTCGCGACCTGGATCCCGGTCGGAGCGATCTGCTGCCCTAAAATGTGGGTCACCTCACAGGCTGCTCGTTCCTCAATCGGGATGAATTCGCCACCGGCACAGTGCAAATCGATCGACGAGGTCGGCGCTGCCACATAGAATGGCACCTGATGACGGCCAGCCAAAACTGCTGTGGTGTACGTCCCAATTTTGTTCGCGACGTCCCCATTGGCTGCGGTCCGGTCCGTTCCTACCACAACGCAGTCGATCGCCCCTTTCTGCATAAAGTGACCAACCATGTTGTCAGTGATCAGCGTGGCCGGAATTCCTAATTTCGTGAGCTCCCAAGCAGTAAGACGCGCTCCCTGGAGAAACGGTCGGGTTTCAGGCACGAATACCGAAATTTGCTTTCCCTGCTCCCACGCCGCACGAATCACCCCCAAGGCGGTGCCGTACCCCGCCGTCGCCAGTGCACCAGCGTTGCAGTGAGTAAGGACGGTTGCACCCTTGGGAATGAGCGTTGCGCCATAGCGCCCCATACGTCGATTGGCGGCAATATCCTCGGCATGGATCTTAACAGCTTCTTGTTCTAGGTGTTCACAGAGGTTATCGCGGCCCTGCGCACGGGCGCGATGGTAGACCTTGCGCATACGTTCAATCGCCCAGAACAAGTTCACAGCTGTGGGCCGCGTGGTGGCAAACACGTGGCATAAACGGTCAAACTCTTCCGGACTGTTGATTTTCTTGAGCTGTCGAGCGCCAAGCGCGATGCCCATAGCAGCCGCCACCCCAATTGCTGGTGCACCACGGATCACCATATCCTTGATCGCCTGCGCAACGCTCCGATAGCCACGATACGTTCGATACACTTCCCGGGTTGGCAGCAGACGCTGGTCCAGCATGACCACTGCTCCGTCCTGCCACTCGACAGTAAAAAAATCACTCATACCGCTTCACGTTTTCCCGCGGGAGGAATTGGGCAGGTTCTCTCTTTCCCAACCGCCGGTCTCCAATTCCTTACCCTTTGATCCACGCACCCACCTGCGGTGTAGAGAGCTGGATACCAGTAGTCGGCTGCCAAGTCGCCACGGTCTCATCCTCAGGAAGACGTTTGATCACAATTTTTTCCAGGTCCTGCTCAGAGGTCAATAACTGGAGGGCCTTCCCATTATCGAGCCAGGTATCAACCACGAGTTGCGCTACTGTCTTGCGTTTCTCGTCGGAGAGTTCCTGCCATTTTTCCGTCACTTTCACCGTCACCACCTTGCCATCGAGTTGCACCTCCAGACCAAAGTAGACCTCTGCCCAAAGCCCATTGGACAGTTGCGAATCTACCCGATGCACACAGGTCCACAGCGAGGGGTTTGTCCCTGGGGGCAGGTCAGACGGCGGTTGGGGTTCACTCAGCATCTCTTCTGGACCGCGGAATTCAGGGAACTGTTCTTCGGGTTGTTGGGATTGGCGATAGGCAACTACGGTAGCAATGACCACGAATGCCACGAGGATGGGCATCCGACGTATCACCGTGAGGATAACCTGGACAATCGCGCCAAGCGTATTGATCAGCTTACCAAACAGACCTGGCCCAGGAGAAGCAGACGACGCAGCCATGAAGTGAAATGTAGCACATCGTTGCGCCAGGACAGAAGGCCTCTCGGAAAGCTCTCTCGGCTCTCAAAGTGCGACCCGCAAGAGCCCTCAGCAAAATTTTCTGCATGTGCCTAAAAAGAAAAGGAGGAAGGCCGATATACATAGGAGTAAGGGTGTACGGCGCGCTCACAGGGTCCTAAGCCCCAGGAAAAGGGCCCCAGAGCTGAGCGGAGAGCAAGTTTCACTGCAGTACGGGGAGAGGAGAAGGTCATGCACTGGGACCGATGGCTGGAAGAGTTGCGTGCCCTCCCAGCAGATGCGCCCGAATGGGACGGAGTTGCAACTTTTGTTGCGGCTCTCTATCAACTTGCAGCCGTTAAGCGTCAGGAGCGAGAAAGTCGCGCCGAGCTACGGCAGGCCCTCGAGAAACTCGTGACCCAGGGTGCCGATGACCTGGCCTTTTTTGGGATGACCAACGCAACCACGTGGACGGCCGATTTTTGCTCGCTGACGGAAACACTGTTCCTGACCGCTCAGGTGGAGCAATTGCAGGCTACGCTGATTCAGTACCGCGACCTCCGTCAGCAGCCGGTGTCAAGTGCGGTAGAGGACCGCCGGCGGCGCAAAGCGTTGGACGAGTTGGATGAACAGATCACCCAGCAACACGATCACCTCGCTGGGGTACTCTGGCCATCTCCTGCAACGGTGCCGACTCAGAACGTGCCCTGCACTACCTCAACTGAAGTATCGGAACGTCGCGAAGAATCGATCCCTGCCGAATCTTCCTCTCCTTCGTTGTCTCCCCAGACAGCCGCTCCAGCGCCAGCGTCCTCTTTGGACTGGGTGACCACAGAGAATGAGAAGCTACTTGTTGACGTCTCTCCGGTAGGACCCTCACAGACAGCGGAAGATCAGTTGTCAGCCTTGGTTGTCACTAACGGCTCTGGACCGACAGGAGCAATAAAGGAACTTCTCTCTCCTCCTCTCCCCGCGGTAACCATACGTTCTCCACAGGAAATCGCTGCCCTCTTGCAGAACGATGATCGCGATGAGCACTGGCACGCGTTGCTCTGGAGCTGTGTTGCTGCAGACGACCTGCCGATG
>CAZAYE010000482.1:0-3831 GCA_964489255.1 uncultured Enterobacteriaceae bacterium | reverse complement strand
TACACGCGTAAGATCGTCGGCAGCGTCAGATGTGTATAAGAGACAGCCGCTATTGTGATGAAACTGATGGCTAAAAACGCCGAAGACCGCTACCAATCGGCGTATGGCCTCAAGACGGACTTAGAGGAGTGTGCAGGGCAATGGCGGACTACCGGGCGGATCAACTCCTTTCCGCTCAGCCAGCGCGATGTTGTGGATCGATTCCACATTCCCCAAAAGCTGTACGGGCGTGAACGAGACATTGACATACTGTTAACCGCCTTCGAACGCGTCAGCCAGGGGGCTGGCGAAATGATGCTCGTTTCGGGGTATGCCGGTATTGGCAAGTCGGCTTTGGTGCGGGAAGTGTATAAGCCAATTACGCGGCAGCGGGGCTACTTTATCACCGGCAAATTCGATCACTTCCGCAAAAACATCCCCTATGCGCCGTTGACGCAGGCCTTTCGGTCTTTAATGCGACAGCTTTTAACGGAGCACGACGCTCAAATCGCCATCTGGCGAGAGAGGCTGCTCACCGCCCTTGGGCCGAATGGCCAGGTGATGATCGACGTCGTCCCTGAAGTTGCACTGATTGTCGGCCCCCAACCGCCTGTGCCTACCCTCCCTCCGGCGGAGGCACAAAATCGATTAAACTTGGTCTTCCAAAACTTTATTCGCGTGTTCACCAAGTCAGAGCATCCATTGGTGCTCTTTCTGGACGATCTGCAGTGGGCGGATACTGCTTCGCTAAACCTGGTTCGACTTTTAATGACTGCTCCAGACAACCAATATCTGTTTGTTATCGGTGCGTATCGAGATAACGAAGTGCATGAAGCCCATCCGTTGATGTTGGCGCTAGACGAGATTCGCAAAGCTGGAGGCACCGTAAATCATATCGTTCTGCAACCTTTGGGCTTGCCCAGTATCTGTCAGTTAGTTGCTGACACACTCAGCTGTGTACCAGACAGGGCCAAGCCGCTCGCGGAATTCGTGCTCGCCAAAACCAACGGTAATCCCTTTTTCGCGAACGAATTCTTGAAGTCTCTGTATACCGAAGGTCTGTTGAGGTTTAATTTCAACGGCGACGATTGGCAGTGGGATGTGAGCAAAATTCGGACACGAAATATCACTGATAACGTCGTTGAGCTGTTGAGCGCCAAGTTGCGGAAGTTGAGGCAGCAGACGCAGCACGTATTAAAGCTAGCCGCCTGTATTGGCAACCAGTTTGATCTCCGGACGTTAGCGGTTGTATATGAACATTCGGCCGGAGGGACCGCGAGCGATTTGTGGGAAGCGTTGGAAGAGGGCTTAGTCTTGCCTCTGGGCGATGCCTACAAATTGATGAGCCTCGACGTCCAGGGGTTGGCGGACAAGGTAACGGTTGATTACAAATTTGCCCATGATCGAATCCAACAAGCAGCCTATTCCCTTATCCCTGAAGCGGAAAAACAAATCGTGCATCGCCAGATCGGGCAGCTCCTCTTGCAGAGTACGCCATTAGATGAGCGCGAGCAGAAAATCTTTGACATCGTCAACCACCTGAACGTCGGGAGGGGATTGATCCGTCAACAATCAGAGCGAGATGAACTCGCAGAACTCAATCTGGTGGCTGGTAAGCGGGCAAAGGCGGCAGCAGCGTATGAGGTGGCACATAACTACTTACAGATCGGCTTGTCGCTATTGAGAGACGATTGCTGGGAGCGGCAGTATGACTTGGCGCTCACGTTGCACGTAGGAGCAGCAGAAGTGTCATACCTCAGTGGCAACCTTGAGCAGGCCGAGCGGTTGATCGCGGTCGTACTGCAGCAGGCAAAAACGCTACTCGACAAAGTGAGAGCATATGAAGTGCATCACCATGCCTATGCGGCGCAGCACAAACCGCTGGAAGCGATAAAGACTGGCCTCCAAGTTCTGCAGCTGCTAGGGGTGTCGTTTCCCGAAAAGCCGAGCCAGGTGGATGTTAGGGCTAGTCTGGAGGAAACAAAGCTCACGTTGGCCGGGAGGAGCATTGAGGAGCTAATTGATTTGCCGAAAATGACGGATCCATACCAATTGGCCACGATGCGCCTCCTTTCCAGCGTACTGCACGGTACCTATGTAGGGTTTCCTGAACTCTTCCCGCTCGTTGCAAGTAACATGGTCAATTTATCGGCGAAATATGGCAACACTACCCTCTCTGCCCCGGCCTATGCCGCCTACGGGCTCATTCTCTGCGGGATTGTGGGAGACATAGACGCCGGCTATCGATTCGGCAAGCTCGCCTTGAAC
Organism: uncultured Enterobacteriaceae bacterium; assembly: GCA_964489255.1. Lineage (GTDB taxonomy): Bacteria > Desulfobacterota > Binatia > Bin18 > Bin18 > CAZAYE01. The sequence continues at coordinate 1,584 of CAZAYE010000482.1, read as the reverse complement.
CTGGTAGAGCAGTTCAATGCTAAGGCACTCAAATCGATCACTATATTCATGGTGAACAGCTTCATAAGACATTGGAAAGGTCACATCAAAACAACCCTACAGCCTTTACTGGAAGGATATCAAAGCGGACTGGAGACAGGCGATTTGCTCTCCGCTGTTTTGTGCGTATTCGATTACGGTTTCCAATCGTACTGGATGGGTAAAGAACTGAGCGGGCTTGAGAGAGAGCTGGCAAAATACAGTCGTGTCATCGATCAACTAAAGCAGAAACAGATCCTGTACGTCAATGAACTGTATCGGCAGGCTGTCTTGAACTTGCTGGGGAAAGCTCAAGATCCGTGCCGGCTCGTCGGGGCGAGTTACCACGAGGAGAAAATGCTCCCCCGTCATCTTCGGGCCAACGACAGGAACGCCCTTTGTCAGATATATCTCAACAAGCTCCTTCTCTGTTACCTATTTCAAGACTATTCCGGAGCCATGAGAAACGCCGCCTTGACAGAAACGCATCTAGAGAGTCTGGCTAGCACGGCGGCCGTTCCTGCCTTCTATTTGTACGATTCCCTGGCCAGATTAGCCATACTGCCCGACGTCCAGGGGGCTGAACAAACAGGCTTCCTCGAAAAGGTTGCTACCAACCAGGAAAAGATGAAGTTATGGGCGCAGCACGCTCCGATGAATTATTTGCACAAGTTCTATTTGGTCGAAGCGGAGCGCGCTCGGGTGCTAGGTAGAGATGGAGAAGCGAGGGAATACTACGATCAAGCGATCACCCTTGCCCAAGAGCATGAGTATCTGAACGAAGAAGCCCTAGCCTACGAACTGGCGGGCCGATTTTATCTCGCCAGAGGCCAATCCCATCTCGCTCGCTACTACTTGCGCGATGCCCACTACGCATACCAGCAATGGGGGGCGGTGGCCAAAGTTAAAGACTTGGAGGCGCGGTACCCACAGGTTTTGGCTCAGGCGATGCCGGATTTTGTTCGAACTGCTGTCTCCATAGTGACCACGAACATGGGGCAACGACTGTCCGGGGACTTCGATTTCACCAGCGTGCTTAAAGCCTCGCAGGCTATCTCAAGCGAAATTGTCCTGGACAGACTACTGACAACATTAATGGGACTTGTCATCGAGAACGCCGGGGCACAAAGGGGGTTCCTCATCCTAGAAGAAAATGGGCAACTAGTGATCGAAGCGGAGGGGACAATTGATAAAGACGGCGTCGTTGTGTTGCAATCTGTTCCGGTCGAGACGAGTCCAGACCTCCCGACCGCGGTGGTCCGCTACGTAGAAAGGACGAAAGAAACTGTTGTTCTTAGTGATGCGACCCAGGAAGACGCATTCGCTTCAGATCCTTACATTATAAAGAAACAACCAAAATCTGTTTTATGTGCGCCACTCGTTACGCAAGGGAAGCTCACTGGTATTTTATACCTGGAAAATAATCTAGTGACAGGTACCTTTACCCCTGATCGCTTGGAAGTCTTGAACCTGTTATCTGCTGAGGCGGCGATTTCTATTGAGAATGCTCGTTTGTACAAGAATGTAGTGGAAGCCAATGAGAGATTGGCAGACTACAGTAAAACC
>CAZAYE010000481.1:0-3833 GCA_964489255.1 uncultured Enterobacteriaceae bacterium | reverse complement strand
CTACGGCACCATGCCCGCCCCCAACATCATTGCCGCTCTGCTGGCCCGCCGCACGAGCCGGGTCAAGATCGCGATCCTGGGAAACGGCATCCCGCTGCGGGATCATCCCCTACGGGTCGCCGAGGAAATCGCCATGCTCGACGTGGTCAGCGGCGGCCGCATCATCTCGGGCTTCGTGCGGGGAATCGGCTGCGAGTATTACTCTATGGGGGTTAATCCCACCTATTCGATCGAGCGGTTTCGCGAGGCCCACGAGCTGATTATCCGGGCGTGGACCGAAACCGGTCCCTTCGGTTTCGAGGGGAAACATTACCAGGTCCGTTATGTCAACGTCTGGCCGAGACCCCTACAAAAGCCTCACCCACCGATTTGGATCCCAGGCTTTGGCAGTAAAGAGACAATCGAATGGTGCGCCCACCCCTCTCGCAAATATCCCTACCTGGCAGTGTTCATGCCGGACCACCTCATTAAATGGTTCTTTGACTCGTACCGGGAGGCGGCGAACGGGTTTGGCTATGAAGCTTCTCCCTACCAGATGGGCCACCTGCTGCCGATCTACGTGGCGGAGACCGATAGTCGTGCCAAAGAAGAGGCGGCTGACCACGCGCTGTGGCTGTACCACAAAGGCTTGCGTCACAAGCAGGAGTTTCTCTTTCCCCCAGGGTATGTGACGGCAGCGTCGATGCGTCGCATCCTCGAGCTTTCCCCCGAGTTGGACTGGGGCAGTATGTCGTTCGATGAACTTAATGACAAGGGTTACTGTGTGGTGGGCAGTGTAGAGACAGTTCGTCAGAGGCTGGCCACGTATGTAAAGGAGCTGGGCTTTGGGTTGCTCTTAGCGCTCCTGCAGTTCGGCGATATGCCTTATCACCGGACGGTGAAAAACATGGAACTCTTTGCCACCGAGGTGATGCCATTTCTCAGAGAAGAATTTAAAGCCATGCAAGAAAGGTGGGCGGCAGCAGCGTAAGGCGCCAGTCTTCCCTCGCTATCTTGCCGCCTTGCGTAAGGCGAGGCTCAAATGAGTGCTGAGTAATGAGTGCTGAGTGCTGAGTAAAAGAAGGTGTCCTTTTACGTTTTATGCTTTACGTTTTAGGTTCTCAGATCGTAAGGTGGGCGGTGCCCACCCTACACTGACATCGCCGAATAAACAGTCTGAGTCTGCTCTAGTTTCGCCGTGCCTCTTTCGCTATCGCCAGATACCGCTCCTTGTCCGCCGCTGTCGCCGGTTTGTGCTTTACGTCTCCCTCATTCCCTAGTTCGCGCATCCAGCCGGCAAACTCCAGCAGAATCCCGTCCGGGTCAAAGAAATAAATGGAGCGCACGAAAGTGTTGTCATTCACCGTCCGGCTCACTTGCTCGGGCGTGTCATCATGGTTGATGACTTCGGTCACCTCGATGCCCTTGGCGAGCAGCTTCTCGCGGTATTCCTCTATCTTCTCTACCGATACGTCGAACGCCACGTGATTCATGGAGCCGTGCGCCGTAGTCAACGAGCCCTTGCCAACTTGTGCACCCGGTGAGGCGATGCCAGGCGCAGCCTCAGGGCCATCGGGAAACCAGAAGAAGGCCAAAGAATCGCTGTTGCCAATATCGAAGAAGAAGTGTTGCCCCCTGCCATTAGGCAGGTCGATCGTTTTGGTCAGCGGCATCCCCAGGACGTTGGTGTAGAAGTCCACGGTCTGCGCCATGTCTTTGCAGACCAACGCTAAGTGGTTGATCCCGCGTAACTCGAACTCCTTATTCTTTCTTCGCGCCATTGTCCTCCCCTTTCTCACAAAAACTGCCTTCCCTTATAGCAGAAATGTCTCCAGTTCTCGACATGGCCGTTCTTTCAGAGGAGATATTCTAAAAGAAAGTCGGACAACGCATAAGGAGGAATGACCTTAGCTTCCTTCAGGGTAGTCATACAGTGTAATTCTATGGGGCGTCCAAGACCTTGAGCAACCGCGAACAGAGATGTAGAAAGACAGAGTTTGTCCTTGCCGGGGCAAAATGCTCCACGTATCTGCTGCTAGTCCCAAATCTCCTCGGCACGGCAAACCCCTAAAGTTGGTATTGTCAACACTTCTACAGAGAAGACCACGGTCTGTCCTTTGCTGTCCTGCTAACTAGAAGCAGAAGAGGCGTCTGACGGGCAACGCGAACTTGCCCTACTGTGGTGAGGAGGAACTATGAGAAGAAGATGGGAGGTATTGCTAGTCGTGGTGTTGTGGGGGCACCCGGCATGGGCAGCGCTCGAGATCTCACCTTCTTTCCTCGGAATGTATCGCAAGACAATGGAGATCAATGACGATCTCTCCAGGTATGCGGCACGCTATGGAGTCGATCCACAGACCGCTCGGGCAGTCGTGATCCAGGAGTCCGGCGGGAACGCCCATCTCGTGTCTTCCGCAGGAGCCAGGGGATACTTCCAAGTGATGCCCGGAACGTTTCGTATGCTTGGGGTCCGGAGTAACATCGAGGCTGGGATCAAATATTTGGCCCAGCTCAAAAAGCGATTTGGCCGCGAGGACTATGCGATCGCCGGGTATAATGCCGGCCCCGGTGCTGTGGGCAAAGATAGGCCGCTGCGCCTAGAAACCCTGCAATATGTAATCGGCGTGGGCCACTATAAGTCGGTGTTGCGGCTCTACGAACCAGAGGTCTCCCGTCAGGCCAAGACCCTGTCACTCAGGAAAGTCCGAAAAGGGGATTCCTGGGAAGCCCTCGCACAGGTAACCGGAGTTCCCGCTCCTCTACTCCGTCTCTACAATCCCTTTCTTGCTACCCGGCCGCTGCAAGCGGGAGCGCTTGTCGCCCATCCAACCTCGGTTCCGGCGAATTTGTTGGAATATGAAGAGGGAAACCTATACTACACCTCTAAAATTGGGGACTCGTATCTCACCCTTGCGTATATCTTCGGGGTAAGTCTGGAGACGTTCCGCCGTGACAATGATCTGTGGCGTCTGCAACAACTCCCGGTAGGGCTACGGCTGCGAGTGTCAATCCCCCAGGATTCTCCCTTTCGCTCCGTGCAGATGGTGTCAGGACCAAAACTCACTCAGGTCTCAGTTCGAACACAGGAAACCTCCCCTCCCCAGCAAAAGCACCCTGCTGACGGGCGAAGTACATACCGAATCCGTCGCGGCGATACCCTAGAGAAGATTGCCCGTCGCTACCGCACCACAGTTCAGAAGCTTATGCGCGCCAATGGTCTGCGCAACTCTCGTATTCAAGCGGGAACTGCGCTTCTGATCCCGAGTCAATGAGCGACGAGACAAGAAACTGACATCTTGACCCACTTGACGCTCTAGTGGTACTCCTTCCAGAGCCAGAAGGAGGAATGTCGATGTCAGCGGCCAACAGAAGCGAAGCAGCGGTCCAAGAGGCATGGGTTGCTATTCCTAGCGAAGCGGCAATTCGCGCGCAAATGCCGCCGGGAAGGGTCTACCCGTATGACTTTGGTTTTTTGCCGGCAATGGGGCGGTTGTTGCGCACGCACGAGAGAATTGGCAGGGCCTTTTTGCAATTATTTGGCGAGATTATGTGGACTCCGGAAGGACACTGGAGTCGCGGCGAGCGCGAAATGATCGCGGCAGTTGCAGCTGCCGCCCAGGACTGTCACTACTGAACGCAGTCGCACGCAGAGTTTCTGCGTGTTGAGAACGGAGATCCGACCTTGGTCGAAGCGATCAAGCAGAAACGCTGGCGAGAAGTACCAGGACTTTCGGCGCGTGACCGTGCGCTGTGTACAGTGGCCGAGAAACTCAGCGCAACGCCCACACGGATGGTCGAGGCAGATTGGCAGCCGTTACGTGACTTAGGCTTCGACGATCAGGCCTGCCTGGAAG
>CAZAYE010000480.1:0-3838 GCA_964489255.1 uncultured Enterobacteriaceae bacterium | reverse complement strand
ACAGGTAGCGTAGGAAGCGTGCCGGAGGTTCAGGCAGTTTGCTTGACCTGCTCTGGCGCCGTTGGTAGCGTGAGGGTATGTCACACCAGGAAATCGATTTCATTGATGAAATGGAAAAAGACGACGAATGGCTGAAGTCTCACTTGGAGGAGATTGTTGACCGCTATGCCCGCAAGGTGATTGCCATTCTCGATCAGGAAATCGTAGGGGTAGGGGAATCCATTAGCGACGTTCAGCAGAAGGTGACGAAACAATATCCTGCGAGAGTTCCTCTCGTCTTTGAAGTGCCTAGCCGTGAGGAGTTTACGTGCCTGCTATCGAGTACAAATATGCAATCGTAGCGGGCCGACAGTCTCCCCTTATCCCCTTAGGCATAGGTTCTAGCGGGAGATGGCAGCGAGTAGAAGCGTATGTAGATTCAGGCGCGTTCTATAGTGTGTTCAAAGCGGGGTTCGCGGTTGCTCTCGGGATTGATTGGCAGAGCGGAGAGAAGGTCTATGTTCAAGTTGGCGATGGAGGATTGATTCCGGTGTACCTCCATACCGTGGATCTGCAACTTCGGCAGCCCACCACACTTCAAATTGGGCGCTACTGCTTTTCGTCATGGTCAAAACGAGAGATGTGACTTAACCTGGATGAAGCGACTGCCCGATTGCTATTGGCCACAACCTACTGGTGCACCGCAGTTTTTCTCAACCTTAAGCCCCCTCCCTATAAACCCTCTCAACCTTTGCGGTCAAGGATTCGTGCTGCTCAGCCTAATAGGGGCCCTGTCTTGAAGGGATACCCCTTTAACTCCGGCTTGGCCCCCGCTCCGCAGTCCATCGGGTATAAGTTCCTCCCCGCTCGGACGATGTACCAGCGTAAGGATTCCGGATACAGGCACGTGTTGTACGCCTCCAGGCTAGTGTGGCAAAACTTCGGCCAGGCATACCACGCTGCCTCCAGCGTCGCCCTGACACAGAAGGTCTCCCAGCCCAGGTGGAGTGTCACCGGTTCAGCAAGGTCTCTATTCAGGACGGCCGCCCCGTGCTCCGTGAGCGCTTCCTCCGACTCGAACTTATAGGCGCAATATTCATCCGGCAACGCCTTCCACAGCGCCGCGACGAGGTCTCGACTCGCCCACGCCTGCGGGAGGTCGAGCAGGGCCGCTGTGGGATCAAACTGGCGCAAAGTTGAAAGCACAGGCTTGACCTGCTCTGTGTACTTGTGCCTACTCGAAAGCAAATCCTTCTTGAACGATTGATGTGCGAGCATCGGTAACACTCTCCGCGGTGTAGCGCCCGGCATAGGCGTGAGTTAATTGTAAGGTCTCTTTCTTCGCCTCTGCCTGTCAGATGACGGGGAGGCTGTCAAACTGGAGCACTTCGTCAAGATGAAAATCTGCCCCCAGCTCTCCTGGGATTAGTGAGGACATGGTTTTCCGCAGCGCACGTCCAGCTAGCAGATTGGTTGAGGTCCTCATCAAGGAGATCAAAGACATGCGCCTCAGGAAAATGTCGCGCAGCCTGGATGCTTTTGCCGCACCCGCGCGGGCCAAAAAGAACAAAACTCCTCTACGGAGCTTCGAGCAGACGAGGATAGTACTTTGATACGACCGCTACCACTTCACCGGCGAGAGTTTTTGGGCACGGGGGTATTTCGTCCCCACCGTGGGCAGCGATGAACGTAAGGTTCGGAAATACATCCGCAATCAAGAACGTACAACTGAGCGATGGACGACTTTGGAGCCCATGCGTTCCAGTGCTTCTTCGGCTTTTTCATTTCCTGTAGCCTATGACACGAATATACGATCCTAAATCTTCAAAAGAAACTCCTACTTCCTGTAACACAAGTAGTATCTCGCCCTTTGAACAGTCTTGCGGATCGATCTCCAGCCATTCGATGGAACAGTAATCTGGACCAACATGGTGATACCAGTCTGTGTCCCAGTCAGATAGATACCCATTGAGGAAATCACGCGTCCTCCAAGCGGGTATTTTCTTGAAAGCGCTAAAGGCCATACAGAGTTCTCGCCACTTTGTATCGTTCATGAGAGATGTATATCCTTCCTCCGCCACCTTACGCCGACATTTTTCTGATAGGGTACTCATTTTCTTGCTGAACTCCAAACTTAAGAGCCGAACGCTCCGGTGAACTGCGGCCCACAGGTGAGACCGCACATGCGGGAAAAAGCCTGCGCTGTGGGCCGTCCAGCGTCTGGGTTGTTAGGGCAAGAATGTGGTATTGTAAGACTTGCCCCCATTTTTCTTTCCCTCGAATGAACTTGTGATGTAGCGCTTTTATGGAGAAATAGCCGCTTAACTATTTATTTTTCGCTTTTGGCTCGCAGATCTTCTTGAAGATCGGATCCGCCCCGATATACCCACCCTGGTATTTGGCCATCAGGACAAACCTGGCCAGGGGAGGGCGGAAAAAGTCCGTGACCCGACCGCAGATGGACCTGATCGCAGCTTCCTCGGATGAGAACGTGCCACCCGTCTGCTTCGGCTCGGCCAGGCGACGTGGGTCCCTGCCACCACCGGGGAACGAGCTGAGCAGACGTGGGTCCCTGCCACCACCGGGGAACGAGCTGAGCAGTGGCGGGTTCTGCTCGTACCCGACCCGGGCCACCGTCAGGTACCCAAAGTTGGGTTTGCCAAACGCAGTTTTGCCTCCATAGTTAGTAATCAGGTAGATGGCCCATTCCTCGCGCGCTTCCACTCTCTTCTCGATGACAGTGGGAGTTTGGAGGGGAAGGGATGATAGGCACTGCTCGGCACGCTGCAGTTCCTGCTTCACATCGTTCCTGATCTTTTTTAAACCACGTACATACCGTTCGAAATTAGCGATGAGTTGCTCGTCCAGCGGCTCTGCCAAGTCTGGGCAGACACCAGACAGTTCCTGTTGCAGGGTCTCGGCAAGCTGGGGAATACGCCGCACTAAGTCTTCGGCATAGTCCGTCTGCAGAGAGAACTTCTGCAGACGGTCGGTTACCGCATTGACGTCTTCCTGGATTCCCATGATCTTAGCGCCCAACTCGAACGACCGTTCCCGCAGCACGCGGCGGAGCAAATCGGTACGGCGTCTCAGAGTCTGAAGGGATTGATTAATGTTCGCAGCGCGGTCTTGGATCTGCTGGATTGATTGTTCGGCTTGTTCTTTCGCTTGAAGAATATCATGCAGCTGCGTTGTGGCCTCCCGGGCTTTTTCTGCGACCCGAGAGGGCTCGGGCAACTCTGCCAACCGATTCGCCAATAATACGACCTCGTTCTCCAATTTTTTGCTGAGCGGCTCCAGCGTTGACCAAAGGCGTTCGGCGTCGGCCGCGGCGTCCTCCAAACCTCCTGCTGCCTGCCGCGCTTTTTGCAGTTCAGCATGAGGTGCTTGCCGCACCTGTTCCAAACGCCCCGGAGCATCTCTGTTTGCGACTGCCTGTATGATGCGGCAAGGCTTTTGCGCCGACAAGATGGTTTCCGCGAGCGCTCGGGATACCGCGGCCAAGGCAGTGGATAAAGCCTTAGCTAGGGACTCGGTCTGCCTCCGCAAGCGCTTGTTTTCCTCACAGAGGCCTCGTGACTCAGTGATTTTGGCTTGAAACCCGACCAGCTGATTATGTACTTGCTCGAGCTGCTCGACCGCGGACTGAAAAGTGTGCACCGATTGCTCGGCACCATCTGCAGCTGCCGCCAGCTCTTGCGCGGCTTGCTGCGCCGCGGCAATGTCGTTCTGGATCGCCTCTAACAATCGAGCAGCGCGCTGCCGAATCAGATCATCAAGGTGCGTCGGCGCCCTCTCTTGGGCGGTCTCCTCTTCCAGCCAGGCTTCGATCAACTTGAGAAGCTCGTCGTTGCTCGCC
>CAZAYE010000479.1:0-3840 GCA_964489255.1 uncultured Enterobacteriaceae bacterium | reverse complement strand
GCCCCTGTCCAAGGAATTGTAAGTCACGGTACGAGGGCGGCAGTTGCTCACTGGCCAGGCGCAGATTCAGGCCAGTCCGAGGATAGACTGGCACAGTCTCCAACAGTGGTGGTTGTGCCAGTGTGCCAGCCTGCTCTGGTGTTCCTACTTGCTCCAACAACTGATTGCGCTCGGCGGTGAGCGCCTCGGAGCGTAAAGGGAAGGCGCTCTCAATGTAGAGTCGATACACGCGACGGATACGCTCATAGGCGCCGATCAGATCAGGCATGAGTACCCTCCTCGAAAGAAAGAGATACGCCTAATTGGTGCGACAGCAGTCCGGCCAGTTCACCCGGGATGTCGTCGTAGATGAGCAGATTGGCCCTCCAGTCACGCCTGGGAAGCATCCCGGAGGCAAGCACTAGTGCCCGTTCATAGAGCAGCGGCCAGCGCTGCTCTGTAGGGACTACAAGTACAGTGCGGTCGTCGTGTGTTCGCCAGTGCGCTATGCAAGGGTAGCCTGCCTGCTGCAGGGCAAGAAAGCGTAGGCCGTACCAATCACCGCGTAGCAGACGTTGACGGTCTTGATCGAAATAGCACATCAGTTGGAACTCGTGCTGACCTTCGCCGTGGGTCATCCTGTACAGACCGGACTCGCCGACGTAGCGGCCGTCTCGCATATAGAACTGCGTGTCTTCCACGTAGCCGTTCTCTTGCCAGCGCTCTACTTTGCGGGGATTGGTCAAGCCAATAATAGGGGACAGAGTGGCTTGCCACTCGTCCAAGGCAGGCAACACCTCGGCTAATCGCGAGGCAACCGCTCCTCCCCACCTAAGGGTAAGAGATATTGTGCGGAGCACTGCTGCCGGCTCCTCACCCACTGGCAGCCGGATCAACACTCGCGAGGGCCCTTGATTGTTAGGCTGGTCGTTCCGCTGGCCTATCCAGGTGGACGGGAGTTGCTTCAGCATGCGCAAGGTGCGTTGTCCACACCAGAAGACAGAGGCCGAGTCAGTCGCTGGGATGATCAGGGCTGGCGGGGCGATTTCCCAACGGCTGCCGTCCGGTGATCCATCGACGTGCCCAAGGAGTGTCAAGCATCGGAACACCTGTCGTGCCGTCGGTCCGTCCCTAGCAAGTTGCAGCATCTGGCAGACACGTACAAATGCTGCCCAAGAACCCTCGCTTGCGGCGGAGAGCCAGCCGAGGAGGCGGTCAAAACGCAGGGTTTGTTCAGGATTAGTCGATGTATCTTGCAAGTCCAGCTCTTCGTAGTGCTCGAAGGGGTCGTATGCTGGAGTAACTCCACGCGGCTCATAGAGGCGGCGTAGGTCGTCAGTTCCAGTGCCATGGGTTTCAATGTCGGTCTGCGTCATGCTCCTGATCTGCTCACCATCCAAAGGCCAAACCGGCGCACCGTGCAGATTCAACGACCGCAGCACCTCAACAACCGGATTAGGAAGGCGCTCTGGGACGTCTGGGGTATCGACGGCCAAGAATACATAGAATTGGGTCCCGCTGCCCCGTTCAAAACGGATAACCGGGATCAGTGGGCTGCATGCCAAGTGATTTACCAGGGTTCGAATGTGAGCCAAAACGGTCTCACGCTTACGGCTCCTGCTTGGTAGACCCACGAACCACCTGGGCATGGTAATACTCCGCAAACAATCACGGCTCGTTAGGATCGAGGCAAGCCCCTCGGAGCATGAACGCCCCCAACGGCATGCCAAACTGGCAAGGCAGTTGTCCCTCCCCAAGGGTATCCCAGGAGAGGGTCCGGAAGGTCCGGCGGGCTACGCAACGGTTACCCGCCCATGCCTCGAGTAGATACTCGCCGGGCACGAGCTGCAACAGCTCGCCCTCCTGAGCATTGGCCTTGACCATCTCATCCCGCATCGGAGCAGCCGGGGCGGCGAGATTGATCACCCGTAGACGCACCAGAGGCTCAAAACCACAAATCCGCATCCGAGGGCCATATCCATCCAGCCACACATGCTGGCCCGGCACGAGCAAGCCCCCCTCCAAGATAATGGCTGCGGTGGTAGTTGGCTGTAGCGTCTGCAGCAGTTCCTTACAACCTTTGTTTAACGGGAGGATCCCGCTCCACTCAGAGGAGAGCACCATACACTCGTGGTATTCGTACCAGACCTGCGTACCGATCGTCACCTCAGCGACATGATCCCATAAAAGCAAGCCTTCCTGATGGAGCAGGGCCAATTGCTGTGCATACTGCCCCTGACACAGAAGCAGGAAGGTCTCCCCCAGCGTGGGCAGTCTCCAGGTGGCAAGCACGTCTGAACTGTCATCCTCAGGGTCATGTCCCAAGATCCAGAAGTCGCGCTCAGGCAGAACTAATGTTTTGATGTCATCGCCTCCCTCCACAATATCCACGTGCTCCCTGGAGAGGTCGACTGGCCACAGGGGGTGGAACCAGCCGGCGCGCTGGAATCGGAGCGGATGGGACTCCTGCCCGTGGCGTATGGACAGACTTTGACCATTCCACCAGCGGGGCATACGCGGATAAAGCCAGTAGGTAATGGTATCACTGAAAAAATCCTCCGTACGGTACAAGCCGGCACTCAGGCGACGCGGGCCGAGAGTTCGATCCCCCGTCTCAGCCTCGGCGTCCGTCCGGTTCCAGTCCAGAGCGGCGTATACTTCGTAAGCCGCCTCAGCAATCGCGTCGAACCGTCGCGGATCGGTGGTGGTCTGGAGCAATGCACGGAGTCTGCTCGGGGGCAGCCTGTCGCCCAAGTCGTCCAGGTGAACCGCCAGCAGATCGCGATCCCAGAAGCGGCTGAGCCGGCCGGCGCGCTCTTGCTCGCGGAACACTCGAGCGAGCCGGACTGTGTCACGAGCACGTAGCAACGCCTGCGAAAGCGGGTAGTTGATGTACTTACGTAAGCCTCCAGGCCCGCGGTCCGCCGTCGACTGCCATCCATTACGGTTCAGCCAGGTGTTCCAGGCCTGCCAGAGCGGTTCTTCTGGAGCAAAGGGTTCGTGCCCTACTCGGGTGTAGTCAATTTTCAACCCTGGCGGACGCCCCGGTTCCATAGGCAAACCGAGGACTTCCCGTAGGCGGCGAAAGTAGTCGCTCTCATCGATCCGGTCGTCGTCCTGCTCCTCGGTCTCCATCCGGTGAGCGGCCAGTACCATCGCTGCGAGTAATCCGATACCACGGGGTCGGCCTTCGGCATCGGCGCCGCGGAGCCATGAAAGGTCCAAGGGTTGCCCTTGCTGCACACGACAGCGGTGTCGGAGTGCCGCGGTGAATTCGTCAACCGCTTGTTGTGCGGTGCCCCCCACTCGCCTAAGAAACTGCTGGCGGATGGTCAATAACGATTCCTCGTCCACACTGAGGAAGACAGGCAATCCGTGGGGCACACTACGCGTGGCGTAGTCGATGAGGGCACGGTTCCAACGGTCGTATTCAAGAGGAAGATCACAAGATTGCGTGGGGTCTTGCATGGGAGCCCCTTCCTCGCTCGTCCGAAAGTCGGTCGGCCGTTCTGGGTGAGACGGCCAATCGGGCAAATTTTACTGTCTCCGCTCGATGCGGATCACTGCCCGGCCTTGCAAAAAGAGCTGCTTGAGAGCGTCGAAGTCAGGCGGGTGCCTGGGGTCGTTGTATATGGTCAGATCGCATGGTTCTGCCACGAAGCCGGCTAGGAGGTCAGCAAGCTGCTGGCCCAGCTCCACCAGACTTGCGAAATTGGGATTCTTGTTCTGAACGAGCAACGTCTTCTCGATCTGCCGGACACGCTCCGTCCAACCACGCCGTCTGCCATGAGGCACCCGCCAGGGGACCCCGCTTGCGCGGTGGTGCTGCCCCTCCGTGAAGGCGTGACGGAAACCCTCCAG
>CAZAYE010000478.1:0-3842 GCA_964489255.1 uncultured Enterobacteriaceae bacterium | reverse complement strand
AGAAACCTACATGCCCCCGGACGTGGAAGTGGGGACGAACGTGACGAGCTACGCGTACAATCTCGACCGCCAGCTCGTGCAAGTGGCCCGACCCGATGGAACCATGATTATCCTGGGATACGACGGCGCCGGCCGTCTCAACACGCTGACGATCCCACGCGGTCAGGTGAGCTATGCGTATCATCCTTCGACCGGGAACCTGGCCACCGTCACCGCCCCCGATGGTGGGACGGTCACGTACACCTATGACGGAAGGCTGCTGAGCGACACCAGCTGGGCTGGTCCCATCGCAGGCAGAGTCCACCGGACCTATGACAACGACTTTCGCCTCGCCTCCGAGAGCGTGAATGGTGGGCAACCCGTGACGTTCCAATATGACCAGGACGGTCTCTTCACCGGAGCCGGCCCACTCGGCCTCAGCCGCGACCCCCAAAACGGCCTCCTCACCGGCAGTACGCTCGCCAACGTCGCCGACACGCGAGTCTACAATAGCTTCGGCGAGGTCGACCGCTATCAGGCGACAGTCAGCGGAAGCGAGATCTTTGCGATGCAGTTTGCCCATGATGCTCTTGGCCGGATCGCTCAGAAGACCGAAACCATCGACGGTCAGACCCATACCTATACGTACGCGTATGACTTGGCCGGCCGCCTCGCCGAGGTCCGGAAGGACGATGCGGTCGTCGCCACGTATCTTTACGATAGCAACGGGAACCGGCTCCGCGCTAGCGGCCCCGGTGGCACGGTGGACGGGAGCTCCGATGCCCAGGATCGTCTGATCCAGTACGGCTCCACGACATACACCTACACAGCTAACGGGGAGCTGCTCACGAAGAAAACAGGCAACCAAACGACGACCTCTACGTACGACGCCTTGGGCAACCTGCTGGCCGCGAGCTTGCTGGACGGCACCGGGGTGGAGTATGTTGTCGACGGCAGGAACCGCCGGATCGGCAAGAAGATCGATGGGGCCTTAGTCCAGGGGTTCTTATACAGGGATGGACTCACGCCGGTGGCGGAGCTGGATGGCAATAGCAGGGTTGTCTCACGCTTCGTGTATGCCACGAAGCTCAACGTCCCCGACTACCTGGAGAAGGGAGGCATGACCTACCGCATCCTCGCCGACCATCTGGGGAGCCCCAGGCTTATCGTCGACACCACCACAGGCGCTATCGTCCAGCAGATGGACTACGACGCCTTCGGCAACGTCACCCTGGACACCAACCCCGGCTTCCAACCCTTCGGGTTTGCGGGTGGGCTGTATGATCCGCACACCAAGCTCACCCGCTTCGGGGCACGGGACTACGATGCCGAGACGGGGCGGTGGACGGCAAAGGATCCGATTCTCTTCGCGGGTGGCGATCCCAACCTCTATGGGTATGTGCGGAATGATCCCGTGAATTTTATTGATCCTCTCGGATTCACTGAGGAGGGAGCAATGGCGGCTTACGGTGAAACATCTGGCCTATATCCACAGCAAATAATGCCAGGCAGTATCTATAAACCAAAGACATGGAACTCAGATTCATATAAGCAATTGCAAGAGGCACGAAGTTACATTGCTGATGTTCGTGAGAGAAATAAAAATACCAGACAGGAAAAACCAGAAGGAAAGAATTCTGTTCAGCAAATAGTATGGAGTTCCTGTCAATCAGCTGCTGAAAAAGCCGAAAGCTTTGACCTTCCATCAGATGTGAACCACTTTTTTATAAGGCAAGAGGGGATAAGCGGCCAAAAACCATGGTGGGCAGGTTCTAAAGATCCGTACAAAACATTCGGGCCGTTTTTGAACGTTGGCGGTGGTGATGTACCCAAGGGAAACAAGACATTCATCGATTTTTATCAAGGAGTTGAATGATGATAAGTCTATTCTTTTTAGGCTCGTTATTTCTAGTCTCAAACAACAATCTTGGCAACAATTTTTGTACTGACAGGCAAATTAAAGAAGTCATACAAGGCTTTACGGACATGGATATCGATCGCTTTAGAAAAGCTATTGCATTACTTACTCAAAAACCTGTAGAAGCGGCGATTTGCTTAATTAGCGAGTTACATATTATACAAGCGACAAAAATAACACCACAAGAATTCTATAATCATAAAGAGGCACTACATGTTATCTGGTGCATTCGTGCACTTCGATATCTCACAGGAGGATTGGACTTTACAGGGAGTACAAAATATAGATTTAAAAAGTCTGAAAAGGATCGCAAATATTTTCTGACGATAAATGGTAATACAAAGATTCCTTTTTTTGGTGTATGGATGTCTCGCGATGTTATTTATATTGCACCGCAAGATACACAAAAGGAAATAATAGAGAAGTGGAAGAAGTGGTACTTCATAAGCGGGAAAACCTTTGAGTACAATCCAGTCGAAGATATAGACAAGTGGTACTTTTGACTCTCGACTACGCTGTAAGTAGCTCCCCACTAAACCATGGTGATGTTGGTTTGTGCAGCACATAGGGGCCCAGACGTACTCCTAATTGACACGCTCCCAAGCAAAGCCAGGAGAGAAGGATCGTCATGAACCCCTCGACCGTATGCTGCCCGAATCTCGCCTGTCCTGCGAGAGGCCAAGCAGGCGAGGGCAATATTCGTATCCAGTCGCGTACGGACAAGCACTTCATCTGTACGGAATGCCACAAGATGTGCAGCGCCACGAAAGGCACCGCGTGTTACCGCCTGCGGACCTCGGCCGAGACGGTGACCCTTGTGGTCACCCTTCAGGGGTGTGTCCCACTTATCCAACCTCCAACCTTTGAGGCTTGACACTGGGACTCCACTTTGGCCATTTTGAGTAGGCAGGGAGGCGAGATGTCCCTTATGATAGATGAGCTCTCCCAAAGTTCATGCTATCGAAGGAGGACATCCTATGATGCTACCCCTGCCCGAGGAAATCAGACAGGTATTAGCCCCCTTCGCACCACTGTTTTCAGACCGCGTCTGGCTCCATGCCCAGGTCTTGCTCCCAGAGCCCGCACGGTGACCGCGGCCTTGCGGGTGATGGGACTGGCCACGGAACGCCACTTCACCCATGATCATCGGGTCCTGAACCGGGCCACCTGGTCAGCCCGCCACGGGAGCCGGATTCTCTTGGGGCTGCTCATTTGGGTCCTACTGCCCCCGGGGGCGACGATCGTCTGTGGCGCCGACGACACCGTGGAACGCCGCAGTGGGCGCAAGATCGCGACCAAGGGGTGCTACCGGGATGCGGGGCGCTCCACCCAGAAGCACGTCATCCGCTGCTTTGGCTTGAAGTGGGTCGCGATGATGCGCTTAGTCCCCGTGCCCTGGAGCCAGCGGGTGTGGGCGTTACCGTTTCTCACCGTGCTGGGCGGGCCCGCGGAGAAGAGCCCCCAGCGACGGCACAAAACCAGCGTCGATTGGGTGCGGCAGCTGATGAAACACGTCCGTCGGTGGTTGCCGGACCGCCGCCTCGGGTTGGTCGTCGATGGCGGCTTTGCCGCAGTCTCGCTGGCCCTGGCCTGTGTCAAAAGCCAGGGGGTGTTGGTGATCTAATAACTCGACTTTTGCAGCGCTCCAAAATGTGTTAAATGGGGATATTTCCCAAGGGGAGAGGACGGACCACTCCCCTGTCTTGGCCCGCGTCTCCCAGGCCAAGGTCATCTTTGGCTTTGAGAAGCAGATGCCCTCTCCTTAATGGGCGACAGCCGCAATCAAGGGGGCCATCACGTCGTGCAGCGTCTGCCGCTGAGCCAGGCCAGTCGCGATGAACGTGGCCAAGGCCCACAGCGCGTGTGCCTGGGTAGTGCGACGCCAGGAGGCTGCTGAGCCTTCGAGCTTGGTCTCGAGTGTCTGTTGAAGCGTGTGAAACAGGGC
>CAZAYE010000477.1:0-3845 GCA_964489255.1 uncultured Enterobacteriaceae bacterium | reverse complement strand
CGGATGGCAGGCTCATGGAAGAGTGCTTGACGAACTGTTTAAGCCGATCCCCGACATGCGCCATACCTTGGCCGATGCGATCGCGGTGATGGAGCTGATTGATGTCAGCCGGGGGATTGTCTGTCAGGAACCCGCTTATGCCTTCGGTACCCTCCCCAGTTTTCTGGAGCGAGACGGAAAATGAGCGACGATGAGATAGTGCCTTGGTAAGGACGTACTCAGGATTATCGAAAGTTTGTCAGACCTCCACTAGCACCTGCGCACGGAACGCAGCGGGCGGGGCAAGACGCACCTCCAGGTGCTCTCCTTGCACGGTCAAGTCCCTGCGTTCCTGTCAATAGCCATGCTGGTAGCCACCAGCACCACTGAGGATGAAAATAAAGGGGCGTTGGTTGGTGCCTTAGCTCGACCTAAGTTCGGTGCCCCGAGTTCGGCTGTAAATCTGACGCGGCAACCGTCAGGCACCACAGACTATCACCCTAGCGGTGCTGGGAGCATGCGGAGCAAATTCTTGCTCGGAGCGGTTGCCCACCAGCCGACAGCCTTGTGAAGGAGGGTAAGGATGGCACGCACACCGATTTCGCTTCACCCCGGTGCCGTGCTCTATTACCGAGAGCATAGCCACCTATGAAGGCTACCAATGAGTCTAAGAGTGGCTTTGCCCAGTCGTGGCGATCCTTCTTTTGCTTTCATCATAGCTCAGGATAGCTTATCTTAGGTGCAGCTGTGATACTGAGTTCTATGTCAGACGTTGTCCCTCAGCATGATGATCCGTCCCACCCCTTTCGTCAGGGCGAGCGCGCTCGCCAGAAAAGCCGCTTCGCCGCTGCGCTGGAACTGTACCGTCGCGCTCAGGAAGTCTACAAAGCTGAGGGAGATCTTGAAGGTCTACGTGATGCTTTCCTGGGTATCGGCGACTGTCTCCGCATGCTCGGCAAGTTTGCTCAGGCTAAGCAAACATACACCCAGGCTATCCGCCTCTCGCACGCGTTGGCTGATGTGGAAGGATTGGCTGAAAGCCTAGCCGGTGTCGGATTGAGTCTGCGCGCTCAAGGCAACCCGGAACGTGCCCTCCCCTATCTTGCTGAAGCACGCACCCTCTATCGCCAAGTCGGAGCAAAGGCGGGAGAGGGATTTATCCTCTGGGCTTTAGGGAGCACCTACCGGTTCTGTGGTGATTTGCGGAAAGCGGTTGCTCATTTTCAACAGGCCTTGGCACTCGCCAGGCGACGAGAAGACCCGACAGGAACCGGCTATGCGCTTTGCGGGCTTGCTGGCGCGTCGCGGTTGATGGGACGATTTACCGACACCCAGCGGTACTATCAGGAAGCGAATGCGCTGTTCGAAGCTGAGGATGACATCTATGGCCGGGCCTATTCCTACTGCGGCTTGGGCAATGCAGCGCGCATGCGACAGGAGTACGATCTCGCGATGAAATTGTTCGCCAAAGCTGAAAAACTCTACGCTCGCATCGGTGACAAAGCGAGTTTCGCGTACACCGTGTGGGCGATGGCGACCGTCTATAAGATGTTAGGTGATTACAAACGCAGTGCAGAAGTCTTTGCCCGCGCACAGGCGCTTTTTCGCGACACCCGGGATCACCGGGGGCGAATCTACTGTCGTTTAGGAGTGGGAGAGTTAGCCCTTTTGCAGGGGAAAGAAAAGACAGCCCGTCTTGCTTTTGCGTACAGTTTAGAACAGGCCAAGCGGTTCGGTTATCAGGCTGAAGCGTGTCATGCTCTTGCCGGGTTAGCGTTGGTCGATCCCGATCCGGATTGGGCAGCGGTCAAAAAGGCCTATCAAACGTGTGGTTTGCATTTCACGTCACCACCACCACCGCTGAACCTGCCTTGAAGCTCTCTTATTGGAGGTTATTGGTGGTCAGTGTCCAGAAAAACCACCCAATTGCGCCCATAACCATAACAGCAATAACGACGCGAAAGATATCAGCCGCATCCATGATTAAATCTCCCTGAGCCTGTTTACATGTTCTCGGATCTGTCTATCGAGTACTCGTCCGCCAACGGTCAACGCAATTGCAAGCCCTGCCCCTAATACTGCCAAGACAGCCTGTGCGTTTATCCTGCCTGTGGCCTCAGCTTTCATGCTTCCCCTCTAGACCAACCGTCCTGCCCACGGTATGATTCCCGCCCACGCAGGCGTACTCCGTGTACTTCTGCCCAGGAACAATAATCTTTCTGCGAGGATGGCGGAACTGGCAGACGCGCTAGTTTGAGGGGCTAGTGGGGTAAAACCCGTGGGGGTTCAAGTCCCCCTCCTCGCATTTTCCGCCCAGAGAGAATTGTCCCGCGTTTTCCCCCCTCGTCCAGATGGGTTTCCTTTTCTTCCCTCTTCTTTTTCGCGGTGACAAGCCAGGAGTGTCGATTGACTCGTCCCAGGGGTTGTGAGACACAAGAAAGCTATGGTTCACACTCCCGACGTCGTTTCTTCCCAATCTTCCTCAGCAGATCGGTTGCTGTTCACCCTAGACAACGGTCTGCGGGTCGTCATTCAAGAAGATCATTTCGCACCGGTTGTGGCGATCCAAATATGGGTCAAGGCTGGCAGCGCAGACGAAACTCCAGATGTGGCCGGTGCAGCCCACGTCCACGAGCACCTGATCTTCAAAGGCACAACCCGTCGCCCAGTTGGCGCCATAGCTGCTGAGGTCGAGTCATCGGGCGGGCATATCAACGCCTTTACCACGGCTGACCATACCGTCTACCATATAATCCTGGCTTCACGCCATTTTACCACCGGCCTCGACATCCTGGCCGACGCGCTGCAACACGCCGCCTTTGACCCGCACGAACTGGGGAAAGAACTCCAGGTGGTTATGGAAGAGTGGAAACGTGGAGAAGATTCCCCAACTTCGCGCGCTGCGACTGAGCTGTTCCGTTTGGCTTACACCACCCATCCCTACGGGCGGCCGGTGATCGGCTACCGCGAGACCATCGAAGCCCTCACCCGCGAGCGGGTGCTCAATTTCTATCAGCGCTGGTATCGTCCCAACAATATGACCTTGGTAATCGTGGGAGACATCGAGCGAGAGGCTGCTCGTCAGGAGGTCATCCGGCTCTTTGCTGACCAGCAGGCCATGCCATTGCCACTTCGCCCACGTATTCCTGAGCCGCTGCAGCGAGAGATGCGACTCTCGGTCCTTGATATGAACGTCGAGGAATTTTATCTCTATCTCGGCTTTCCCCTTCCTCCAGCCACACACGAAGATGTCTTCGCTCTTGATCTGCTCAGCTACATTCTGGGCGGAGGCGAGAGTTCCCGACTCGTGCAAACGCTCCAAGCTGACAAGGAACTGGTGAATTGGATCTCGGCCTATGCCTACACTCCTCAAGACTCAGGCTTGTTCATCGTCGCGGCTGCCCTGGAGCAGAACAAAGTCCAGCCTGCTCTGGAAGAAATCCTCGCCGTTCTCTTTCGCTGTAAGCACACGTTAGTTTCGCCTGCGGAACTCGCCCGCGCTCGTACAAACCTGGAGAGCGACTTCATCTACCGCCGTGAGACAGTCCAAGGTCAGGCTCGCCAGCTTGGGTTTTTTCTGACCGTTTTCGGAGACGCAGACTACGAGCGTCGATACCTTGATGGGCTGGCCACCGTGACTCGGCAGGACCTTCACCGGGTGGCCCAACGCTATTTCTCGCCGGACGCCCTTTCTCTCGTGTTTCTGGGGACAACAACAGGCATCTCTCTGCCGACGACGGCTGAGGTGCAGGCCCTCTGCATGCGGCTCGATACCGAACCAACTCCAACGCTGCTGCCTTTGACCAAACGTGACGGACGGATATCGTTCACCGAGCTCGACAACGGCGTGCGCATTCTGATCAAGG
>CAZAYE010000476.1:0-3852 GCA_964489255.1 uncultured Enterobacteriaceae bacterium | reverse complement strand
AAGGTGGTACGTGGGAAAAGATTACTTCCCCTTCCGTAGTAACTCCATCAATTCAAACCGTTGTGGAGAAAAGTCCTGGTTGAAAGCTGGCTCATAGGCAATCATATGATACGCCTGATCCTGAGCGAAATTCACCCAGGCTGCTCCCAGAGGGACCGGCAGACGGATGCCGTTGCTGCCAGGCACGAAGTCCGGATTGCCGTGCACGATCAGGGAAAGACGTACGAAGGCGCCCTGGGGATCGTAGCTTAAGACGCAAAACGGGGTATAGGTTTGCGAGTCCAGGTAGAATATCCGTTTGCTGTAAGGGTGCGCGTCCTTGGGAGTGGATTCCAAGACTACGACCCGGCGTAGTTCCCAAGGGACGTTTGGATACCAGTTGTTTTTACCACTAAAAGTGAGAAGGTCGGCCTGCAGAAAGCCTGGCATTAAGAGGACCTGTTCACCCTTGTAGGTCCAGTTGTACTCATGCAGATACCCACTGAAGAAGAAGGGGGGCTGTTCTTCCTGCAGAATGTCGAAACGTCCCCCGCCCATACGCATGATCATATTCACGTAGCCCTTACGGGTGCGCCGATTCTGGGGGCTGTAGCTGAGGTCATCGGAGGGCTGCGTTTCGTTATCGTAGTACGTGGTGATTCGTATATTTCCTTCTATATCGGATGGAGCCAGAGCCTCGAATGAGGCCTTGGCTAGCACCCCGCGTGCTTCCCACTGCGGATCGTTTTCTTCCTCGCCGAGCCGATGCATACCGTAACGTATCTTCATCCGGCCAGTGCCTGAGTGACTGACCGTGCCCGAATTCGTCACGCCCTCCATAGTGCCCCGCAGTTCCATGGTGTCAGGGACATCGCGGTAACGAAAGTTCCAGGCCGCCTTTTCCCCGGCCTGGGGGTCAGCCGGATCGAGTACAGGAAAAGGCCGACCGCCGGAGTACTGCTCAATTTTGTATCCGCTATCAAGCGACACACCTGAGAATTTCTCTGTGGAAGCGGCAATGTAAGACTCTCGTGGCGGTAAATCCGTGGTTTCTTGCACAGTGAAGGTGAAGTCCCCAGCTTGCACGAGGCGGAGAACCTCCACTGGAAGAAGCGGTTGAACCACTTGCCAGTTGTGTTGATCAATCGTCATCCCTGGTGTAATTCCCTCATGACGGAGGGGGCCAGTGCTGTAGAGATGAAAGGCTGACCAGACTGGTTCTGGAACTGCTGGTTCAGCCAAGGCCAATGCCCCACAGGTGAGGGCTCCCAGGAGAGAGAGGAACAATGCGTGTCGTTTTTTCATCAAGCTTGTCTCCGCCTGCGGTCTTGGGCCAGAGGGCAGGCTTTTGTTTTAGGTAACTTCGTAGTATATTTCTGAGACTTTGTCAGCAACCTGAGGGTACAATTTTGAGACCGTTAAGTCAAGCACGCAAAACTCGCCGTCATCGTAGGGTTACCCCAGAGAGTATGCTGCCCGTCCGGACAGAGGAGGGAACCGCTTCTCTGTCTCGCCGGGAAGTGATTGAGGCCCACTTACTGGAAGTGGCGGCCAAGCGGTTTGCCAGTACCGGCTACCGGCAGACAACCCTAGAAGAGATTGCTCGGCACGCCGGCGTCGCCAAGGCGTCGATGTACCGCTACTTCGAGAATAAGCAGGAACTGCTGGCCAAGATCTTTCTCAAGGTCGCCGGCGCCTTTGCCCGTGGTCTCCAACCCCTCTTAGCTGCACCCTTACCGCCCGAGGAAAAGCTGCGCCGGGCCGTGCAAGATCTGCTGCGGACGATCGGTGGGAATGTGGCGCTGTTCACGGTGTTTTACAGTGAAGAAGCAGATTTACCTCCCAGGCTGCATGCCGAGGTGCTCGAGACTCGGCAGCGTTTTGTCTCAGCTCTTGAGGGGCTTCTGCAGGAGGGGATACAGCAAGGCGTGTTTCGTGAACTAGATGCACGGCTGATCGTCTACGCGATCATGGGCATGTGTGCATGGTTGCACAAGTGGTACACCCCTAATGAGGAGCGCTTAGAGGACGTCGCCGCGGCGTTTGTCGGGCTGATTGAACGAGGCTGTCTGGCTTCGCGCGGCGCTGAGACGGAAGACCGCCTGGCCGACCGGTTGCGGCATGTCCAGGATCTTCTCGGTCCTCTGATCGGACAGGTGGAACGTTTGGAGCGAGGTGACAGCTCAGGGCAAAGAAAGTAGCGTTTGCTTCCAGCTCTGTGCAGCCGAGCCAGCTGCGCCACCAGGACAGGCCAGGCTCTGGGTGGGACAAGCCGCTGGCCTGTCCAGATTGGGAAACGCTACCATCGAAGCAGATTTGGCCTTAGGACAAGCTCTGTCGGAGCACCCACACCACGCCGTTTAATCCAGCACGACGCCCCGAAAGGGAGAAGAAACGCGTCTCTGACCCTGAGGGCGCGCTGCGAGTAAGGTCTTGACCGAGTAAAGACTCGCGAATTCCTGCCGCGCTCGTGCGAAATCGCCATCCTCACCCTCTATAGCTCTTTTATGCGCCTGCACATGTCCAGCCTGCGCCAGTAGCATGCGCACTTCCTGCCGGTGGTAGACGGACCAAGGGGCCTCTTGTCTGACCACGACCTTCACATGGGAACTCAAGAACAGGAAGGGCAACTGTTCTTGTTTCGCGAGGGACTCGAGCAAGCGGAGGTCATCCTCTTGCCTGGGGTTTAGATAGGCGGCTCCTTCAAGCGGTGGACCCGGAGTTCCCGCGATACGAAACGCCACTACTCCTACCCAAGTTCCTTCCTTCCCGTGGTACCCTATGGGCCGGGCGACGATGAAGAGGCCCTGGCGACGGAAGGAGAAAAGGTCAGAAACTCGCATCGCTAGGACCGTTGCTGTCGGTTTTTCGAGCGCGATCAGTGTGGGGGTATAAAGAGGGGTCTGTAAGAGAGAGACCCGATATGCCTTTGGGATAGTGGCTTTCATGAATAGGGGAGGTATCTTAGCGATCCACCCTTAGAGAAGAAAGAGGGAGGCCGGGTGGCAACTGCCCACCCGGCCTTGTCTGCGGGGAGATTACAGGATGTACGCATTCTCTCCATGCTGGGAGAGATCGAGGCCGGCCAGTTCCTCTTCCTCATCGACCCGCAGCCCGAGGAGGGCATCAACAACTTTGAACAGGATAAAGGCACCGACAAAACAGTATACGAGGGTGGCTGCAACCGCTATGAGCTGAATACCAAACTGAGCTGGATTGCCGAACAGCAGGCCATCGGCACCAGCGGCGTTGACGGCCTTGGAGGCAAACAGACCTGTTAACAGAGCACCCGTCGCGCCACCCACACAGTGAACCCCGACCACGTCAAGAGAGTCGTCATAACCGAAACGCGCTTTCAGGTTACAGGCGGTGAAGCAAAGCACACCGCCAGCTGCGCCGATCACAATTGATGAGAGAGGGCCAACGAAGCCGGAAGCTGGTGTGATAGCCACTAAACCTGCCACCGCGCCACTCGCTGCACCAAGGACAGTGGGCTTGCCCCGGACTGCCCACTCAGTGAACATCCAGGACAGCACTGCCGCTCCAGTCGCCGTATTGGTTGCGACAAATGCACTGGTGGCCAGGGCCCCTGAGCTCAAGGCGCTGCCGGCGTTGAAGCCGAACCACCCAACCCACAGCAAGGCCGCGCCAATGACCGCAAACGGCAAATTATGTGGTGGCATGGGCTCCTGCGGATATCCCAACCGCTTCCCCATCACCAGGGCCGCAGCCAAGGCGGAAATTCCTGAACTAATGTGTACTACCGTGCCGCCAGCAAAGTCCAACGCTCCCATGCCTCCATTTGTCCCGATCCAGCCACCTTTCCCCCACACCCAGTGAGCCAGGGGATCGTAAATGAATGTAGCCCACAAT
>CAZAYE010000475.1:0-3854 GCA_964489255.1 uncultured Enterobacteriaceae bacterium | reverse complement strand
CCGAAACGGAGCCGGGCCAAGAAATGAGAGAAAGGAATCTAGTGGCCGCATGCGGGGTAGGGGCGCAGCATGCTGCGCCCCTACGGCTGGCGGCATGAGTGAGAACAGAACGCGAGAGCTACCGCCAGGGTGGGCGGAAGCATTTCTTGGAGAAGTGCTTCCGTTGAGCTACGGAAAAGGGCTCGCTGAAAAAAACAGGAACAATACAGGCTCAGTTCCTGTATATGGTTCGAGCGGTATTGTTGGTCAGCACTCTCAGGCTTTGACCTCTGGTCCTACATTGGTTGTGGGGAGAAAAGGGTCTGTTGGAGAGGTACACTACTCGTCGGTGCCGTGTTGGCCGATCGATACTACGTACTTCGTTGAAGCAAGCGAAAGCACAAATCTGCGCTTCTTCGGCTACCTGCTCAAGGCAATCAGCCTGGGACAGTTCGATAAATCCACCACTATCCTAGGTCTGAGTAGAGATGATTATAACGCCATCAAGGTAGTGGTCGCTCCTCTTGCCGAACAACACCGCATCGTCGCCGAAATCGAGAAACAGTTCACCCGCCTCGACGCTGGTGTTGCTGCACTCGAACGAGCACGGGCCAACCTGAAACGCTACCGTGCGTCTGTGCTCAAGGCTGCGTGTGAAGGACGGCTTGTGCTATCTGAGGCGGAATTAGCTCGTAAGGATGGACGGGAATACGAGCCAGCCGAGCAATTACTCGCTCGTACCTTGAAAGAGCGCCGCGTGAAATGGGAAGCAGATCAGATTGCGAAAATGAAAGAGCAAGGCAAAGTTCCCAAAGCGACAAGTGGAAAGAAAAGTACAAGGAACCTGAAAGACCGGATACTGCTGATTTGCTTGAGCTGCCGGAAGGGTGGATATGGGCAAGTCCTGAACAATTAGCATCTTCCGAGGACTATTCTCTAGCCATCGGACCCTTTGACAGTAATCGCAAAGTAAGTGACTACACAGACGAAGGAGTTCCCTTGGTGTTCGTCAGGAACATTCGCTCTCATACATGCGGGAGGGACAGCACTAACCACATCTCGCAGGGGAAAGCAGACGAGCTGAGGCCCCATTGGGTTTCTCCAGGCGATATTTTGATAACAAAGATGGGTGACCCACCGGGCGATGCTTGTCTCTATCCTGACGGGCAACCTACTGCTGTCATCACAGCAGATTGCATCAAGTTCCGTCTGTGCAGCGCCCTTTCTTTTCCTACATATGTCGTTTTCACGATTAATTCTCAAGGAGAACTGTTCCGCTAGCCAACGACAGGAAGAAGTGCTCTTCTGAAGAGAAGGTACAAAGCGTGGAACATCTACGCAAACCCTGAGGATAACAGCCGATGCTGACTCGAATCGAGATCGACGGTTTCAAAACCTTTGAGGGGTTTGGTATGAACCTCGGCCCATTTACTGTGATCCTCGGGCCGAACGCCTCCGGCAAATCCAACCTCTTCGACGCCATCCGCCTACTCTCTCACCTGGCAGGAACAGATCTGCGTACCGCGGTCAAAGGTCTGCGAGGGGAACCCCACGAGCTGTTCCGTCGCCAAGCGGATGGAACGCCTAGTGCTCAGATGTCTTTCGCAGTCGAGGTGCTGCTCGATCCCCAAGTACGCGACCCTTGGGGTGCCACGGTGCGAATCACACACTCCCGCGTTCGTTACGAGGTGCAGATCGAGCGTCGTAGGGATCCCCGAGGCATTGAACGGCTTGTAGTGGCAAAAGAGGAGGCGAAGCCTATTCTTGCCCAAGACGATAAATGGAGACCAGGAGGGAAGCTGCCTTCTGCGGAATTCAGACAAACCTTCATGAGATACAACCGCAGAACACCATGGCTCGCGACCATCAAAGATGACGGGAAGTCAAGCTTCAAAATCTACCAGGACGGCCACGCCGGCCGCACGCGTTCAGCTGAGGCAGCCGAAGCAACTGTGCTTTCAAGCATTACCAGCGCTGAATTTCCACACCTCTACGCGTTACGCGAAGAGATGCGCTCCTGGCGGTTCCTCCAGCTCGATCCCGCAGCCCTGCGTCGACCGAGCCCTACGACAGAAGCAGAGGATTTGAAGCCAGACGGCTCAAATTTAGCTACGGTCCTTGCTCGAATCCAGGCCGAAACCAAAACAGACTCCCGGCCTAAAGGAGCACTAGCGGACATTGCTGCTGATCTCTCCTCCTTAATTCCAGGAGTAGTAGACCTGAACGTAGAGGAAGATACAACAAACCGAGAGTACCGGGTTGACCTCAGCATGCGAGATGATTTCCCTTTCAGCTCCCGCGTTGTCTCTGACGGCACCCTGCGCATCCTGGCTTTCTTGACGTTGTTGCATGATCCAAAGCATCGCGGGCTGGTGTGCTTTGAGGAACCCGAGAACGGAGTTCATCACTCGCGTCTGAAGGCCATGATCCGCCGACTGCGCGAATTGGTGAGCAATCCCTTTAACGAAGAGGCGGATGAGCAGGAACCCCTTTCGCAAATGCTCTTGAACAGTCACTCCCCAGTGGTGTTATCCGAACTGCAGCAGGGAGAGATCATGTTTTCCGATATCGTAACTGTTGTAGATCCAGCGACACATCAAGGCGGTCGTAAGACTCGAATCCGGCCGGCACAGGACCAAGGAGAACTCCAACCAGATTCGGAGGCTGAATTTGTGAGCACCTTTGAAGTGGCTCGCTATCTCTCCAGTGTGAATCCGGAATACTGAGCATCATGCGTTACCTGGGTCTTGCGCTGTTTGCGGAGGGAATCCCGACCACCGCTTCTTGTCCCCCATCCTTCGCCGTTTAACAACAGACCTGTGCATGCAACTCGCTAACGATATGGTGGAGATCGGAGAGATTCTGGAACTTCACTCACCTGCACGATATCGAGACAGGGACCGGGAGACGCGGATTCTGGAAGCTGTACGGGCGGCTCGGGAAGCTTATACAGTTCTCTTCATTCACACAGACGGAGCGGGTGACCCAGATTCTGCCCGGAGAGAGCGAGTGGAACCAGCGGCCCAGCGTATTGCTGATGAACTGGCGCAGCAGCAGGAGCGGACGGTCGCTGTTATCCCTGTCCGGGAGACCGAGGCTTGGAGTCTTGTAGATGGCGATGCCCTTCGAGGGGCGTTTGGGACCGTGCTCGATGATTCGCGCCTGGGCGTTCCAGTAAGGCCACGTGAGGTAGAAAGAATTCCTGACCCCAAACAGACTCTTAGGCAGGCTTTCATACGAGTAATCGGAACTCGCCGGTTAAAAAAGAAGAAAGCGGAAGCATTTCTCGATGTCATCGGCGAACGGGTGCAGCTCGAGCGCCTGCGAGAGGTCCCAGCCTTTCAGCGCCTAGAACAGGACCTTCGCACTGCGCTTCTTGATCTTGGTTACCTTCGCTGGGGGATGCGGTGAGCCCCAGTTCCGACTCGACCAGACAACTGTACGAGTAGGATGCTTATTATGACGAATCATTCACAACAAATTGTCCAGAAACTCTGGAACTACTGCAATGTCTTGCGTGACGACTTCTGGGCCTCGACCAGCAATAAGCAGTTGAACTTCGTCCAGCATGTAAAGACGCTGCTCAAAATCAACGGCCGTGCCGCGGTCGTAGTTCCTGACAACGTGCTCTTCGAGGGTGGGGCTGGTGAGACGGTCCGGCGCAAACTCCTACATGAATGCGGCGTGCATACCCTGCTTCGTCTTCCTACTGGAATTTTCTATGCCCAAGGCGTAAAGGCGAACGTCCTTTTTTTTGACCGGAAACTAGCCAGCGAGACGCCCTGGATCAAGACGTTGTGGATCTACGACCTCCGCACTAACCAACACTTCACGCTCAAAACAAATCCGCTCAAACGATCTGATCTGGATGACTT
>CAZAYE010000474.1:0-3858 GCA_964489255.1 uncultured Enterobacteriaceae bacterium | reverse complement strand
GAATCACTTCGATCTCTTTCTGTGCCATGGTGCGACCCCAACCTATTCATTCTTTTACGGTACTGTTCTTCGCTTTCTTTTATTGCGCTTTCTACCCACTCTTCGTCCTCCACCTTCTGCCAGCCAGGAACGGTAACGGTACGAAAATACCACTCGCCATCTTCATTCACATAGTACCTGGCGTCGCGTGCCTGGGTAGAGGATCTATAAATTTTCTTCGTCCGCCTCCACTGGTGTGCTCGCCAGAGCGTCTCGAACGTCCTGAGTTCGACGCCTCCATCCCAAACGACCCAACACTCGTCTTCTCCGCGAAATTCTTGCTGAACCTTGCCTAGCACTTTCTCCATAGCCTCTTTCCGCCTCTAGCAGCTGCTTGATGATCGGCGGGCACTACCCTGCTGCAAACCTGTCACTCCGAGGGGGGTACTGCCTACCTGGCCGAAATGCCGCCATCGACCATGTAGACGCCGCCAGTGCAGTAGCGGCTCTCGTCACTGGCGAGAAAGAGCATTACCTGCGCGACTTCTTCGGGTGAACCGTAGCGCTGGAGCGGAACACTGGCAGCAATACGTTGCTTGGCCTGGTCTGCGGCGCCGGGGGCGAAGCCTTCTTCGAGGGAGCGCATCATCCGCGTTTCAATAGGGGCGGGATTGACGGTGTTGACCCGGATGCCGTATGGTGCGCCTTCTAACGCCGCCGTGCGCATTAAGCCAATCACTGCATGTTTGCTCGTAATATAAGCCGAGACATTCGCGGTGCCACGAATTCCCGCCACTGACGAAGTGATGACGATACTCCCTCCGCCACGTTTCTGCATCTCCGGCATGACATACTTGAGGCCGAGCCAGACACCCCGCACGTTGACAGCCATCACTGTGTCGAAAACCTCGACAGGGTAGTCGGTGATCGGCTGCACCACCCCCTCAATGCCAGCGTTACAGAGAGAGATGTCGATGCCTCCGTAGCGCTCCACCGCTACGCGGATATAGTGCTGCACCTGCTCTGGCTGGGTGACATCAGCGACAGCGTAACTGACCGCTTCGCTGCCAATGTTATGGACAGCTTGGCGCAGTGGCGCTTCGCTGAGATCGACCAACAGGACCTGGGCGCCTTCCCGAACAAAGAGCCGGCCGGCTTCGATGCCAATTCCGCCCGATCCGCCAGTGATAATTGCAACCTTGCCATCGAGTCGTCCCATTCCATACCTCCCGAAATCCGCGCTGCTCACCGCGCCACGCGCGGGACAATCATCTTTTTATCCACAAATTTGCCCCGGTCAATGATGACCTCAGTGTCAAGAATCACAGTGCAATCGCGCATTGGGACATCGTAGTGCCCCAGCGTGTTGCGCTTTCCTCCCCCTTGCGTATTGGGACCGGTGGAGAACAGAAAGTTTCCGGGAAAGGCTCGTGCTGCGGCACGACTTCGTTCCGGCGCATCGCCGTTGAGCGCGATACCGTGCCACAAGGCTTGCGGATTGAGCCCCCAGCCCAGATGTGAAACTGCATACGGGTCTCGGTCATCAGTGTCGCGTTTGTTATCTGCCAGCCAATCTGCCATGAGCTTGGCGTCCAAGCCGCCCTTGATGTTGGTGACGAAGCCGTCACGGATCTCTAGTCGCACCGAGTCTTGCACATAACGGCAGTAGGGTAGAATGACGATATCCCCTGGCTGCAACACCACCGTGCCATTGGCCGATCCTTCGTTCGGGAATGTGTGCACGTGACCCGCGCCCCAGTGATCGAAATGCCCTAGTTCGTCGGCAAACCCGTACTGACTCATGACCGGATACTCGCCACACTGGTAACGCAGATCGGTACCGGCATCACTGATGATCCGCGCTTCTTTGGTGCACGCCAACCGTTGGTGGGCATGTAATACCGCTTCCTTCAGGCCCGGTGGCGCCATTAGCTGCTCCAGATCATCCGGCCCGTCGATGATCATCAGCACCCGCCTGCCGCCGTTGAGGACCTCTTTCAACCAGGCAGTGAAGAGTGGTACGTGAAAGCACACGACCAGGTCAGCGGCCTTTACGGCTTCAAGCGTCCCCTTACACTTTCCTATGGTTGCTACGCCCACTTTAGTCCAGGACGGAATCGAGTTGACGCACATCTCATATACGTCCGCGCCGAGTTCGTCCGCTGCCGCGAATGAGGCTTCGACATATTCTCGCCGAGTCGAAAGATCGGTCAGCAACGCAACCGTTTCCCCTGGCTGCACCCTACTCAACTCGAATTCCTTACGGTACAACAGTCCTAGCTTGGCAGGATTGACTTCTTGCACTCGGATTCCAGTCTGCATCGCCATATGCATAACTCCTTTGAAAGCACAAGAAAGAGGGCGCGAGGCAAGACAAAAGGAATGGGAACGGGGAATGGAGAGAGACCCTTTTGCCTACTAACCCCCAAACGCTCTACAGCACTTTGTATTCCTTACTAGACAGCACTGGTCCGTATGACCTTACTGGTGACAGATGAGAATCTGACTTGTGCAGTATTCGCTATTCTTATGCAGCCTTTTGGGCCTCTGCCCTTGCCGGGGTCAAGGTGATCAGTTCATGCCAACGGCGCCAGAAGGTGCGCATCTGGAGCTCGTCGGTCGTGTGTGGTTGGGCGCGTTTCATGCCACGCGAGATGTCTGACCACATCACTTCGCGATTGGCAAATCCTTTTTGACAAGATTCCAGCATTTCCACATCATCGGGTGTGGCAAATCCACCTGGCCCAAGGAAAGTGAGGAAATTATCTAGACGCAGAGCCCGATTCTCAGGGCTTTCCTCCTTAGGTGCTAAGGCCCAGGCGGTTACTTCCATATAATCTGGTGACACTGGGAAGAAGGTACGCACGGTGACTGCCATGATGTCGTTGATAATCAAATTGGGGAAGATCTGCAGATTGCAACTCATTTGCGTGACTCGGTAGGCCCACTCGGCCCCAAAGCGGGCTTCGATCTTCTTTTGCATGGCTTCCAGTTCAGCCTTTTTGGCTTCGCCAAAGTATGGTGCCCAACGGGCAACTGGCCGACCCCAGGGTGGTTCATACTCAATAACAGAATGCCCGTTGCCTAAGTCCTTTGCTCCTCCTCGCAGGCGGGACATGGTTGAGGGATCAATACCTCCAGTTTCTACAAGGAACGACATGTAGCGCTGGTGGGTCGGGAGGCCGTGGTAGCCATCAATGCTATTTTCTACGAGCAGTTTCCAATTGGCGCGCATGCTGTATACCTGCGCTCCCTGGACGATTTCCATTCCCTCTTCAGACTGGTCACACACCAGGTCGAGGAACTCTTTGGCGCCGGCCAGATAGTCCAGCAAGCTTTCAATCGCAGGATTAAAGCTGATAAAGACAAACCCGCGATAACTCTCCACGCGAGCTGGAATTCCGAGGGCGAGTTCCTTTCGGTTGAATGCCTCGCTGTAGGCCTCCTCTCCCGGCACGCCAACCAACTCGCCACAGTTATTGAAGGTCCACGCATGATACGGGCACTGGAACGTCTTGGCGTTTCCCCGGTGCTCTCGACAGACTAAAGAGCCACGGTGGGTGCAAGTGTTAAGCAATACCCGCACCTGGCCGTCGCTCCCCCGCACCAGAAGGACCGGCCGGCCAGCGACGCGGCGTGAACAGAAGTCTCCAGGCTGTGACACTTCCGACTCATGCCCAGCGTAGATCCAGCATTTTTCGAAGACCCGTTCGCGTTCCAGCGCCAGGATCTCCGGGCTCCTAAACGCCTGACGGTTGACGCGGAACAGACCGGCTTCACGGTTGTCGATGATGAGGCCTTCAGGTGCAACGTGTTCCATGGGGGTTTCTCCTCTTTCCGAGCCGCCCACGTTCGCAAGCAGTGTACCCTACATTAACA
>CAZAYE010000473.1:0-3860 GCA_964489255.1 uncultured Enterobacteriaceae bacterium | reverse complement strand
TCTCTTTGGGTTTTTGCTTCCTTTCCCCAAAAGGTTTCCTGAAAATGCACTAGGCAACGGTGATGCCCGCAATCGCAGTACGATTAGTCATCGTATTTATCGTGATGACGCACCCACGCCTGAGGGTAAGTCAAACCAGCCTCATCGCGCCCCTTCGGCACCAAGTCAAGGTAATGGTAGGCGCCATTCAACATGTCCAGTCCGCGGGCGTAGCAGGAATACGTGTGGAAAATCTGTCCTGTCGTACCCTTGTAGAAAATGCTGATGCCGGGGCCTTCCTCCCTCGGGAACTTGCGCCTCTCGTAGTTGTAATACATCTCCCCCTTGGCCAACTCTTCTGGGGTGAAGGAAACGTGATAGTCACGGTTAAAATCGTTTCCGAATGACGACACCCACTTGAAGGTCCACCCCAGCCGCTGCTTAAAGGCTTCCAGCCGGTCTAAGGGGGCTTTGGAAACGGCAACCATGGTCACATCGCGGTGGTTGAGATGCACAATGATGCCGTTAAAGTTGTCGGCCCAAAAAGAGCAGCTTTTGCAAGCCACGTCCCAACTGGGATGAAACATGAAATGATAGATAATGAGTTGACTCCTGCCGGCAAAAAGCTCCGCGAGGGTCTCCTGGCCGTTTGGCCCATCAAAAATATATTCTTTCTCGACCTTTACCCACGGCAGGCCACGTCGTTGTTGACTCAATTGGTCACGCAAGCGCGTAAATTCTTTCTCTTTGGCTAAGAATTCTTTGCGGGCGACCAGCCATTCTTCTCTCGACACGACTTTATGGTTTTCCATCTTAAACCTCCTTGCAATTCGTCACTGCTCGTACGGGTTAGTCATAGTCATTCGCGGCTCTCAAATAGCGCATGAGAAAGTGGTGAAACTTAGTCCCATTGGCGTTCAGGGGATCGATGACCTTGATCAGACGGAGCCGCAGGTCAAACGCCTTGGCCCGGGCTTCGGCGGAATCCTGCTGTGTAAGCGTGAGCTCTGCCAACTGTCTCTGCGTTGCCTCTGCTCCCCGTAGGCGATCGCTCAGCTCGCTACACTGGTAGCACACCCCTTGCTTGTTGATCAGCGTGCACCGTCCTTCAAAGAGGCGAATCATGGTCTGACGGGCCGCATGAACCAAATGCTTAAAGATGGGCACACTCTTCCCCATTACCTGTGCCCCCTCGTCATTGGAAAAGTCATACACATCCCGCAGCAGGAGGGCCATTTGCTGATCCTTTGGGAGAGTCTTGGCGATACAGGTAAAGCAGAAGTCGATGTGTTCGCGGATTTCGTAGTGGGTCTGGGGAGTAGAAGCTACCAGCTCTTGGACCGTCGGTCGGAAGGTGGGATCAGCAAGGGCAGAGGTCCTACAGCAGTCCTGGGCCTCAGCCGCCCAGCGCTTCTTGCCCCGCAGGTAGTCAGTCGCGGTGTTGGAGGCGATGGTAAAGAGCCAAGTTTTAAAAGAGGCCTCAGCCCGAAAGGCAGGCAGATGCGCAAAGGCTTTTAGCAGGGTGTCCTGGTAGAGGTCGTCCACGTCATCCGGGGAGGTGCTCAGGCGGTAGAGGTAAGACTTCAGCGGTCGTTCCAACGGTCTGACCAGTTCTGCAAACGCCTCCTGGTCCCCGGACTGGGCTGCTCTGACAAGGCCGGTTGTCTCCATGGCTCTGCCTCCTACGTTGTTAATGGTCTTTCTGCCCTTTAAGGAGATCGGTGAGTCTTTTCAGGGCCATCAGCTTCTGTAATTCCTCCAGACATGTAGGACAGCTCTGCACATGCTCCCCTATGATGGCCATGGCACACAGGCAAAGCTGCTCATCGAGAAAATCATTAAGAAAAGCCCGGGCCTCAGTACAAGTCATGTGGATCTCATTCGATTTTGCATCCGCAAGCGGCCTTTTTCTTCTCTCCCCTTCCTCGAAAGGGCACGTTCTGGCTATGTAGACGATTGAGGGAACAAAAACGATCCGGCCTGGAATTTCTGACACTGAGCCGCAGACCCTCCTTGGCACTCACGAGGAACCTCGAAATCGCCGACGGCCTGAGGGCTGAGGTGCAAGCGTTTACTGGCGACCAGGAGCAGAAAGCTGATGTGACGTTGGTCATAGTGAAGAGGCTCACATAATGAGGAGGTCCCGAATCTGCTGTGTTCAGCCACAAGAGATTATCCCAAAGAAATTTATTTGAGGCTGCGGAGACCACTGATTTTTTTGCGAATGAAGGCCCTCTCACGAGGGTTGGGTGCGAAAGACAGGGCCTTTTCATAGGCGGTAATCGCGCTATGAGGTTGGTTATCTACGGCCAGCAGAGCTGCCAGCGCCGCATAGAAATGATGATACTGCTGCATTTCCGCTGCATCCTCGATCGTCTGCAACAGCGTAAGGCCCGCTTTCGCTCCCTGGACTTTCGCGACTGCCACTGCTCGATTCAACGTCACGACCGGCGACGGCTGGTAACGCTCGAGCACACAGTACAGTTCTGCGATCTGTTCCCAGTCTGTATCCTCGGCGCGAGCCGCCTCACTATGAACCGCAGCAATCGCGGCTTGAATTTGGTATGGGCCGGGTCGTTTCTGCCGCAAGGCCTTTTCTACCAACGCGTGCCCTTCGGCGATGAGGCTTTGATCCCAGAGTCTCCGGTTTTGTTCATCCAAGGGAATGATATTCCCTGCTTGGTCCGCCCGTGCCCGGTGACGCGAGTGTTGGAGCAGCAGGAGCGCGAGGAGGCCGGTCACTTCGGCCTCGGCACGGAACAGCCGTGAGAGCATGCGTGCAAGGCGAATGGCCTCGATGCAGAAATCCGTGCGGATCAGCTCTGGGCCACCCGAAGCGCTATAGCCCTCGTTGAAGAGCAAATAAATCACTGCCAGCGCGGCATCGAGGCGCTGTGGTAACTGTGCGGTGTCAGGCACTTCGTAGGGGATGCATGCCGCGCGGATCTTGCGTTTCGCCCGGGTCAGGCGTTGTTCCATCGTCTTAGGCGGCACCAAAAACGCCCGAGCAATCTCGGGCACAGTGAGACCTGCCACGGTTTTTAACGTCAGCGCGATCTGATCTTCTTGAGCCAGAGCAGGATGACAACAGGTAAAAATCAGTCGTAGCAGGTCGTCGTTGCATTGCTGGTGCAGCGCTGCCTCGGCAACCTGACTACTAGAAGGATTGTTGTCAGCCACCGCGAGCAACGACTCACGATGTCGAACTTCCAGCTTATGTCGCCGGCGGAGATCAATCGCTTTATTCCGCCCTGTCGTCACCAGCCAGGCAACCGGATTGTTGGGTGTCCCTTCACCGGGCCACACTTCGAGCGCGCGGGTAATCGCTTCCTGTACAGCATCCTCGGCTGCGTCGATATCCTGCAACAAGCGAATGAGGGTCGCCAACGCGCGCGGGTACGCAACCTTGAGGGTGGCAGCGAGTGCGTCCATCGTGCCTTACCGCTTTGCCCGATCATCATAATAGGCGATGGGCCGGATCTCGATACATCCCGTGTCGAGGTGCGGAAGCGATTGCGCATAGGCGATCGCCTCGTCGAGGGTTTCGCAGTCCAGGAGGTAGAAGCCCACTAAGAGCTCTTTGGTCTCGGCAAACGGGCCATCGAGAATGGTCAGCTTGCCCCGCCGTCCTCGCACGGTGGTCGCTGCGCTGCTGGACATGAGTTGAGTCGTGAGGAGGAAGGCTCCGTTGGCCTTCGCCTTCGCCTGCATCTTTCGATGAACCGCGACAGCCTTCTTTCGTTCCGCCTCCGACAAATTTTCTACTATCTCTTCGGTCTGATAGATCAACAATACGTACCGCATCACTCGTCCTTAATATGGCATACGCTGGGCATTGGAGTATCGCTGAGGAAACGCTCGTTCTTTACTTATGGTCTCTG
>CAZAYE010000472.1:0-3863 GCA_964489255.1 uncultured Enterobacteriaceae bacterium | reverse complement strand
TGGTATTCTTTGCTACCGGTATGTAGTGTCTCCTATGCTGGGCCCGACCTGCCGGTTTTATCCGAGCTGCTCGTCGTATGCCCTGGCGGCTATAGAAAAATATGGCACGCTGAGAGGTATCTGGCTGACTCTTTTACGGCTGGCGAAGTGCCATCCCTGGCATCCTGGTGGGATTGACCCCCTCCGCTAGTTTAGCTCGCCACCTCAGCAAACAAAATGGATAAAAGAAGCCTCCTTGCTATTGTTCTCTCTGTTCTCATCTTAATCGCCTATCAGGAGATCATCTCGTACCTGTATCCTCCGCAAAAGGCTGTTCAGCCACAGTCGCCGGTGCAGAAACCGGCTGAGCCTGTGGCCCCACCTGCTGCCAGGCCAGCGGAGGAAGAAAAAACAGAAAACCAGGCGGAAACGACTCCCTCTCCTGCGACGCAACTCCCTGCGTCGGTCGCGCGGACCATCACAGTCGAGAATGAGGTCTACACCGCGGTGTTTACCTCCCTTGGCGGAAGACTCAAGAGCTGGCGTCTAAAGCTCTATCCAGGAGATGCTGGACGAGAGAGCCCACCGCTGGAGATGGTGAAAGAAGGTGCCTTTGGAGAACTTCCTTTGGCCTTTCGCCTTGAAGGGAAGGATGCTGTTATTGAAGATGACTCCCTCCCTTATGAGGTGAGAGCAGGTGACATCCGTCTCCAGGGTAACGAGACCGCTTCTCTGGAATTCAAGGGAAGAACTCCCAATGGCACAGTTCTCACGAAAACCTTCTCTTTCTCAGGGCAGACATATGGCATTAATCTAGACGTCAGGGTTGCAGGTGCTCCGGATACTGTTTCCTCTGCTGCCCTGCTGTGGGTTCAGGCGCTTGAGCACTACCAAAGTTCCTCCTACCACGTACCCGGACCAGTGGCGCTCATTGAGCGCAAATTTGTTTATGAAACAGTGACAAGTTTAGAGGGGAAAGAAAAAATTCTTGGTCCAGGCCATGTCCGCTGGGGAGGATACGCCGATACCTATTTCCTGGCGGCGATGATTCCTCCAGAAGGGGATACGCATCGCCTCTTCCTCAATGCGACTAATGGAACAGTAGAAACGAGGCTCTCGATCCCCTGGAAAAAGGAGCCGGTGACATATACGCTCTACATTGGACCAAAAGAATTCGAAGCGCTCAATGCAGTGGATCCTGCTCTCGATCGGGCAATTGATTTCGGCTGGTTTCATTTCATTGCTCGCCCGTTGGTAGCGCTGCTCAAATTGTCTCACTCGTTCACCGGGAATTACGGGGTCGATATCATCTTACTCACCTTCCTCGTCAAGCTCGCCTTTTTCCCGTTGACGAACAAAAGCTTCAAGTCGATGGCCCAGATGCGCGAGGTCCAGCCGCAAATGGAACGCTTGCGTGAACAGTACAAGGACGACCGCGAAAAACTCAATCGGGAGATGATGGAACTCTACCGTCGTTACAAGATTAATCCCTTGGGTGGCTGCCTCCCTATGCTGGTGCAGATGCCGGTATTTATTGGCTTATATCAAGCGCTCAGCCTCGCTATTGAACTGCGGCAGGCGCCGTTTTTTGCTTGGATCCAGGACCTCTCGCGGCCGGACCGGCTCGGCTCCGTCGATCTCTGGTTCATTCAGCCCCCTGGGATTCCTGTCCTGACCTTATTTATGGGTGGCACCATGCTCATCCAACAGGCCATGACGCCCGCCCCTGGGGATCCGATGCAGCAGAAAATGATGATGTTCATGCCCCTGATTTTCACGGTGATGTTTGTGAATTTTCCGGCCGGACTGGTCCTGTACTGGCTCATTAACAATGTCCTGAGTATTGCTCAACAATACGCGTACAATAAAGGGTTGGTGTAACTCATGGGAGCGGGGAGGAACGAAATGAGTTCTGTAGAAGCCGAAGGACGGACCCTTGAGGAAGCCGTCGCCGCGGCACTTAAGCAGTTGCAAGCAGAGAAAGAGCAGGTCGAAATTGAGATTTTGTCCCAGGCTACCAAAGGCTTCTTGGGCATAGGTGGGAAAAAAGCACGGGTGCGTGCCACGCTGCGTGGGCCTCTGTCAACCCAGCCCCTACAACCTCAACCCCAGCCGGTAGGGCAACGCGGAGCCGCGAGAAGTAGCGCCGCTCCGCCACCCGCTCCGCTGGAGGAAGAGGAGGTGACCTTACCGTCTAAAGAGGTCGGAGAAAAAGCTTGCACAGTGCTCAAGGAAGTGGTCCAGCGTATGGGGATAGAGGCCACGCTCTCTTTTGCCATCCGCGAAGGAGAAGCCGTGATTACCTTGACCGGAGCTTCTGCTAATGTGTTGATTGGCCACCGAGGACAGACTCTGGACGCGCTTGAATATTTGCTGAATCGGATGATCACTCGTAGTGAGGAAGGCGAAGCCCACCTGCTGCTCGATGCCGAAGGGTATCGCGAACGTCGGCGCAAAAGTTTGGAGAGCCTGGCGCTGCGCTTGGGCGAACGAGCAAAACGTCGTCGCAAAACGGTCACCCTCAGTCCCCTCAGCCCGCGTGACCGTCGGGTCGTTCATCTGGCATTACAAGGTGACCCCTTGGTGACAACGAGGAGCACCGGGCGAGGCTACTTCCGCCGCCTCTCTATCGTACCGGAGGAAGGACAACGTCGGGAAA
This sequence comes from uncultured Enterobacteriaceae bacterium, assembly GCA_964489255.1. Lineage (GTDB taxonomy): Bacteria > Desulfobacterota > Binatia > Bin18 > Bin18 > CAZAYE01. The sequence goes on along the minus strand of CAZAYE010000472.1, from coordinate 1,225 downwards.
AAGGCAAAGGAGCCCAGCGACTGCAAGCTGCTGAATAAATCAGTAACGAGTAACGAGGACTGAGGACTGAGTCGAGAAGACCAATAACGTCGCCTTGTAGTCGGTCCTCATTACTCATCCCTCATTACTCTGCTACCAAGGCGCCGTGTACGAACACGATACGATTGCCGCTATCGCTACCCCACCTGGACCGGGTGGAGTGGCGATCATCAGAGTCAGCGGTCCGCACGCTGAAACGATCGCCCGTCAGGTTTTTGTCGGACCTCAATCAGCGGAACCCCTGTCCTCACACCGCTTCTATTTCGGCCGCATCATAGACCCTGGGACGAGCCAGCCGCTTGATCAAGGGCTGCTTGTCCTCATGCGTGCGCCACGCAGTTACACGGGCGAAGATGTGGTGGAAATCCACAGTCATGGAGGCACTCTTCTCTCCCGCCGGATCCTCTCAGCAGTCCTGAGCCGAGGAGCACGGTTAGCCTTGCCTGGGGAATTTACTAAACGAGCGTTTCTTAACGGTCGTCTTGATCTGTCTCAAGCTGAGGCGGTCCTCGACTTAATACAGGCAAAGAGCGACCACGGCTTATCTCTGGCTTGGGAGCAACTCTCGGGACGTTTATCGGCTGCTTGCTCTGCGCTGCGGGAACGACTCCTGGGGCTCACCGCTTACATTGAGGCATTTATCGATTTCCCGGAGGAAGACATTCCGGAAAGGGCGCAGACTGAGTTAGCGTATGATATGGAGGCTTTGATCACAGACCTGGGCTCTCTGGGTTCCACTTTTTCTCAGGGCAAAGTCTACCGCGAGGGCCTGCGTACAGTTATTATTGGCAAGCCAAACGTAGGGAAATCGAGTCTCCTGAATCTTCTCGCTGGTACTGAACGGGCGATTGTGACAGCGGTGCCAGGAACCACGCGCGATATCCTCGAAGAAACCATCGTGGTCGGCGGAGTGCCTCTGGTCGTTTGGGATACCGCTGGGTTGCGTCACACCACAGATGAGGTAGAGCGGATAGGCGTCGAGCGCGCCAGATCCGGCCTGAGAGAGGCAGAACTCGTACTGGCGGTATTTGACGCCTCCCAACCGCTCGATGGAGATGACGAGGCGGTTTTACATGAAATTACAGAGAAAAAGGCGATCCCGGTTCTCAACAAAGCCGATCTGCCGCTGGCTGTGGGTTTTAAGGATCTAGAAGGCCGTTTGCGTAGATCCCCCCCAGTGTATCTG
>CAZAYE010000471.1:0-3871 GCA_964489255.1 uncultured Enterobacteriaceae bacterium | reverse complement strand
AGATCATGCCTAGTCTCGTGGGCTCGGAGATGTGTATAAGAGACAGACCAGACAGCGCTGCAGGAAAGTGATCTGAAAGGAATGGGCACGACGTGCACTGCCTTAGTACTTCAAAATGGAGCGGCGTTCTGTGCTTATGTGGGAGACAGCCGGTTGTATCTCGTGCGTAACGGAGAAATATTTCTGATGACGGAGGACCATACGGCCGTTATGGAAATGGTCAGAAACGGCCTTATCACTTTTGAGGAAGCGCGGTGTCATCCTGAGAGGGGTGTTCTTGTGCGTGCTTGCGGAACACAACCCGCGGTGGAAGTATCAATCTGGAAAGAACCGTTCCCGGTTCGGGTAGGCGATGTGTTCGTTTTGTGTTCTGACGGACTCTCAGACTTGGTCAACGAGGAAGAAATCAAGTCAGCCGTGGCTCAGGATGTGCCATCTGCAGGCGCAAGCCTCATCACGCTCGCCAAGGAGCGCGGTGGACATGACAACATTACCGTGGGGCTCCTTAGGGTCAAACCCATGGGCGGTTACGCAGGCGTAAATACCCCCGACACCTGTGTCAGTTGAGGGGCGCATCGTGTAAGTTCATGGCGCCCCTCTTTTTTTGACAAGAAAGGTGTTCCCTTTCCTCACTAGGCTTTTGCCGACCATAATCGTAACATCAAGTATGTACTTGCCATTTTCAGCCTCATCAGGAACAATAATCGACGCATCCACTATCCAACTGCCAAGCTTGAAGGCATGCTCAGTGACGTCTTCGAAAATCTTCTTTTCCTCAAATTTCACGGTTCTCATGATTTTTCCTTGCACGGTCTGCGCAGGGGCAAACGGACAGACCACATAACGGAGTCTGTGGTTAATCTGCTCACCAGGAAAAATCTTGGTTGGCACTACCTCGGCATCTTCTAAAGAAACCGATCCGCTTTGCTGATCAGATGAACAGAAGCGCTTTTTCGCCGTCTCTTCCAGAGGCGCTGCCATTTTTTCTCCAGGCGTCCGATTATCTTGAGAAGGTGTTATCGGAGCCGCGCTTCCCCAAGGCTCGACCCTTGGCCGGACCGTGCCATAGAAAAACGGACCGCAGCCCTGAAGGGTCACTAGAACTGTAGCTATACCCACCAAGGAAGAGGGGTGTTTCATGATAGTCGACTCCGTTTCACCCGGTAAACGTTTCTCACTTTATGATTCTCCACTTACTTCCTTTCGGCTTGGCAGGACCTTTTGCCGTACGACGGTCCGGCTTTGGAGCCGGTTTGTTCTCTCGCCGAGGTTCTTTCGGTTCAGGCGCCCATCCTTCAGAAAGAAGGGATAAGGGTTTCTTGTCCTCTACAGAGGAGACAGGAATAGGATCGGGTTGGTGACTGGTAGACGTCGTGGTGGATGGCGGAGGAGGTTGGACTCCAGCCTGCGCTGGAGCCAAAACGGCGTTGTGTGTGGTGTTGGCCGTCCTAATCAGCCCCAAGGCAATGCTGACGAGAAGCAGCATGACAATGATGCCTGGATAATGTTTCCAGTTGAGTCTGCTAGAAAGCAAAACATGCAGCTGGGTCAGTCGAAACAGCCAGCTTCGTCGGTTCTTCTCTCCGTTAGCACTTGACAAGGTGCCAATGAGCGGCTCGCTCAAACGAGTGACAGGCAACGCCCAGCTCGAGGTTCCACTGTTGGGGGGAAGCGCAGTTGCGCGCAAGCCATCTTCAAGCGCGGTGCGAAACTCGTCTACTGTCTGAAACCGAGCTTCTGGCGCCTTGGCAAGGGCACGCATGACTGCCTTTTCGATCGTTATCGGGACCTGCGCGACAAAATAGTGCAGCGGTGTAGGCATCTTTTCCAGGTGCGCTTGAATCAGCTCATACTCACTGGTGCCAGTAAAAGGCACACGACCTGTCAACATCTCGTACAGCACGATTCCGAGTGAATAGACGTCAGTGCGGGCGTCTGTGTCCTGGCCACGAAGCTGTTCCGGCGATATGTATGCGAGTGTACCAAAGAAGCGCCCTGTCGCCGTTCGGGCTGTTCCGAGCAGGCGGGCGATGCCGAAGTCCAAAACCTTGAGTGTTCCCGTATCCGTCAATATTATGTTGGCAGGTTTGATGTCACGGTGAATGACGCCGAGGTGATGCGCGTGCGCAATGCCCTGGAGGGCCTGGCAGAAGAGAGGAATCGTCCGGTCCCAAGGCATGGGAGCAGATCTTGCAATCACCTTGTCAAGCGTCTCGCCCTGTACAAACTCCATTATCATGAAAAAACTGTCGCCCTGGCCGAAAAAACTATACAGAGTCACAAGATTCGTATGATTGAGCCTGGCAAGAGCCATCGCCTCTGTGCGGAACCGCTCGACGAGGTCCTGCCGATGCGCGAGTTCAGGACGTAGCGATTTAATGGCGACCTTGCGCCCCAGCGTCAAGTCAATCCCCTGGAAAACCTCTCCCATACCGCCCTCGCCGATCTTGTCCAGGATCTTATAGTTACCGATGACATGGCCCATCATAGGTGTTTCCCTGCTTCAGCCATCCTGTTTTGCTGCTCATCTATCTCAAAGACTGCAGCTTACAAATGAAGGATGCCTTCCTCGACACCAGTAGCTTCGGTGACGGTCAAGGGGGGGATGTCACAGTCACTGCCAGAGACTCGGTTGCCATCTCAGGAGGACCTACAGGTGAAGGCATTACCAGTTTCACTGTTGGTAGAGGTGACGCGGGCAATAAGGCGTTACATGAATTTGAACATGGGGCCCGCTTTGACGTGGGTCTTCACTTTCATGGCCTTACCGCCTTTCAACGAAGCCAGCCATAACCACCCGCTTTGACGTGGGTCTTGACCTTCATGACTCTCACCTCCTGTCACGGAACAGGTGCTCTCGAAGAGTGCCCCAGACTCCTCCCGCCTTTACCTTGGTCTTAATCTTCATGGCCTCACCTCCTTTCTCGTGGTATGCCGTAACCCCGCAGGAAACCCTGCCGAAGGCTTTGGCATCGGATTAGCTCTTTTGCCATCTCTCCAATGCCCGCCAGTCGGAGGGAGTTAAAACCCCCGAGCTATACCCCTACCCGCCTTGATATGGGTCTTAACCTGCATGATTCTCACCTCCTTTCTGTGAAAAGGCGTCATATAGCCCAGGCGGCGTTGCCACCCGCCTTGACGTGGGTCTTGACCTGCATGACACTCACCTCCTTTGTCTACTCACAAAGACGGCCGACGAGGCCAAATCGGATCACTGTTCGGCGGGGCTGCCTCAGGTCCCCCGTAGCTCTGCGGTTAATTCCTCGATACTAAACGAGGTTAATCTTGCAAATAGTGCTGCTATTTCATAAACTAGTGGCGTATGGTACGAAGACGCTTTTGGCTACAAGCCCTAGAAGCAGCGTGGCAACGACGCTCGGTGATCTGGCTTTCCGGCGTACGGCGGGTGGGCAAAACCTGCCTGGGTCAGAGCCTCCCTGAAATTGAGTATTTCGATTGCGAGCTCCCCCGCGTGCGGCGCTTGCTGGACGACCCGCAGGCGTTCCTCGGAGAGGTGAAGGGTCGCCGGATCGTGTTGGACGAGATTCACCGCCTTGAGAACCCCTCGCAAATCCTGAAGATTGCCGCTGACCACTACCCGGACACCCAGATTCTGGCCACGGGCTCTTCCACTCTTGGAGCCTCGACGAAGTTTCGGGACACTCTGGCTGGACGTAAGGCCGAGCTGTGGCTCACCCCTCTGATTGCTGCTGACCTTGAAGATTTTGGCCAGCCGGACCTTCACCACCGCTTCCTGCGGGGAGGGCTCCCCCCTTTCTTGCTGGCGGAAACGCTCCCAGAACGGGAGTACCAGGAATGGATGGACGCGTACTGGGCAAAGGATATACAGGAGCTCTTCCGGCTGGAGCGG